>NZ_JARAVO010000348.1:0-7158 GCF_033792805.1 Streptomyces sp. PA03-1a | reverse complement strand
CGGGGGTACGGCGGGCGGGGCCGGTTGAGCGTGCCGGCCGACGTGGTGTGCGGCCGCAGCCGGCCGTTCGCCGGCCAGGGGCGGGGCCTGTGTGCGGACTACGGTCAGCGTCCGGCGTGGTGGCCTGGGCCGGTGACCGGCATGTCGAGGTCGCAGACAACCCCGGGTGCCCGATGGGTGCCGGCTCTCGCCGGCGGGCCCGGCCTGCGGAGCCCGGCCTCCCTTCCGGTGCTGCCCGGCGGAGGGGAACCGGTGGGGCCGTGCACGCAGAGCCGTTCACCGGCGCCGGCGTGAAGGACCGGCGGCGCGGCCGCCGCGTCGTCGCGGACGGGAGCAACGCGGCGGAGGCGGTCCGCATCGGGGATCGAGGGCACCAGGTCGTGGTCGCAGCAGGTCCGTCCTCGGCCCCGGGTCGGCACGGTGCGGCCGGCGGCCGCGTACGCATCGGCAGTGGAGAGCGAGACAGAAATATTCAGAGACCTTTGAACTAGTTCATACCGTCGTTTGCACTAGGAGAATACATGGACGCGGGATGTGGTGCTGCGGAGGACCAAGCCCGCTCCGCCGGCGCGACCTGCGGTCGCCGGCGACGGCCGGCTGTCCTCCCCGGTGGTCTGGTCACCGTCGGCCGGGTCCGTGGCCGCCTCCGGCCGGGTGTTGCGGCGCCGTGGCCGGTAGCGACATGAACGTCCGGGTCCCGGTGCCCGACGAGACCAGGGCGGTTGCGCGACTGCTGGATGGACTGTCGGCCGGGCATCCGCAGCACCGCCATGCCGGCCATGCCGTGCGAGGCCCCGTCCCGTGTTCGCTTGGTCTCTCGGAGCGGCAACGCCGAGTGATGGTTGTGTGAGGCAACGCTTGCTGTGGCAAACCGCGACGGCGTCGCAGGCCCCCGCCTGGAGTCAGATATCGGTGCCAAGCGCCTGGCGGAGGGTGGCTACGGCCTGGGCGACCGCCGTGCGGGCCGCATCGGTTGCCGACAGCGCGTTGAGCATGACGAAGTCGTGGATGGTCGCCTGGTAGCGGGTCGCGGTCACGGGAACTCCGGCAGTGCGCAGTTTCTCGGCGTAGGCCTCGCCTTCGTCCCTCAGGACGTCGGCTTCCGCGGTGATGACCAGGGCCGGGGGCAGGCCGGCGAGTTCCTGCGCGGTGGCGCGCAGCGGGCTGGCCGTGATCTGTGCGCGTTGTCCTTCGTCGGTCGTGTACTGGTCCCAGAACCACTGCATGACATCGCGGCGCAGGAAGTAGCCCTCGGCGAACTGACGGTAGGAGGGTGTGCCGAAGTCCGCGTCGGTGACGGGATGGAACAACACCTGATGGCGGAAGGAGACATCCCCGCGTTCCTTGGCCAGCAGCGTCAGGGCTGCGCTGAGGTTGCCGCCGGTGGAGTCGCCGGCCACGGCCATTCGTGTGGGGTCGATGCCGCGCTCACTGCCGTGGCGGGTGGCCCATTGGGCGACCGCGTAGCACTCTTCCAGCGCCTGGGGGTAGCGGGCCTCGGGGGAAAGGCTGTACTCAGGGAAGATCACGGCGGCCCGCGTGCCGACGGCCAGTTCGCGTATCAGGCGGTCGTGGGTGCGTGTGCCCCCGAAGACCCAGCCGCCGCCGTGGAGGTACAAGACGGCGGGTAGCGGCCCGTCAGCGTGCCTCGGGCGCACAAGGCGCACCGCGACGCATCCCTTCGGCCCGCCGGACACCGCGATCCAGCTGTCCTCCACCTCAAGGTGGTGGTGCTCTGCGGCCTGCACCTTCTCCAGCGCCCTGCGGCCTGCTGCCGGTCCCAGATCGAAGGGGAACGGCGGGGCGGCGGTGGCTTCGGTGAAGTCGCGGGCAGCCGGTTCGAGAACCGGCTGCTGCAAGGGGACGTACTGGGGCATCACGCATTCCTGGTGGGGGAGAAGGGCATCCGTGCCGGCTGGGGGAGCGGACGTGTAGCGGACCGCGTCCGCTGCCGGCCTCCCGGGCCCGCCCCGCGCACGCACAGACGCTGCCTGCGATCCAACTGCGAAAGCGTGCCCCGCGGCATCGGGCATGTGACTGTGGACGCCGGTTGCGGCCGTGTACCGCTGGGAAGCGGCCTGCCTCAAGGGGCGCGGAATGCCCGTGCCGCACTTGGTGACACCAGCGCCCTCGGTAGTGCCCTCTCGGCCGCTGGCGCCATTGGGCGCCGTGTACTCCACGCGCCGGTCCCGCGACCCAGCGTCGCAATTTTAGGTGTGCGCAATATAATGGCCTGCGTGGAAGTTGTGGGGTGTACAGTTTAGTGCGCGAGTATTGTGCGGACAGGAGTTGCGATGAGTGAGAACCAGCCCGCCGCTGAGCGGCCGGCGGCGGAGGCTGACGAGGTCAGCCTGCTCCTCGACGACCAGATGTGTTTCGCCCTGTACGCGGCGCAGCGGGCCTTGACCAACCGCTACCGGCCCCTGCTGGAAGAGTTCGACCTGACCTATCCGCAGTACCTGGTGATGCTGGTGCTGTGGGAACACGGGGCGCTGCCCATCAAATCGCTGGGCAAGCTCCTGCAACTCGACTACGGCACCTTGACGCCGCTGCTCAAGCGCCTGCAGGCCCATGGTCTGGTGCGGCGCGAGCGCCAGGCGAACGACGAGCGTTCGGTGCAGATCAGCCTCACCGAGCAGGGCGCGGAACTGCGCAAGCGTGCGCGTGTCATTCCGGCCACGATCGGGCAGGCCGCGGGCCTCACCGCGGCGGAGGCCGCGGATGTCAAGGCTGTTCTGGAGCGCTTGACGGCGAACGTCACCGCAAGCCGCTAAGTCCCCGTGAGGGGATGTCAGTTGGCAGGGACGCGATCACGCAGTTCGTCGAGGAGCCCGCACCGTTGGGCGGCGGCTGTGAGCGTTTCAAGGAGAAGTCTCCGGCCGTGGCGCAGACGTGATCGCACACTACCCGGGCTGACGTCCAGGATCTGCCCGATGTCGGCGGCGCTGAAGTCTTCGGCGTCGGTCAGGTACACCACGATCCGCACCTCGGCGGGCAGGCGCCGCAGCGCGGCGGACACTTCCTCGTCGGGCAGCAGGTCCAGTGCCTGTGTGACCCGGGCCGCGTGGTCGTCGGGGACCAAAGCCCGCTCACACGGGACCTCCTGGGGGCGTTGTGCGGCGGGCTGGAAGACCATGTCCCCGGGCCGGTTCGGGTCGCCGGAGGTGTCGAGCGCGGTGTCGGCGAGGATCTGGAACAGCCGGACTCTCACGCCGGCTTTCTCGGGCAGCGTCTCGAACGCCTGGAATGCCTGCTGGTAGGTGCGCTGAACCAGGTCGCCGGGATCGGCATGGCCGCAGGCCATGATTGTCGCGGCTGCGTACATTCGGCCGAGGAAGGGCGTGGCCTCTCGGTCGAACCGCGCGAGTGCGGTCTCCCTGCTGGCCGGCTGCCGGATCACGGCGCTGTCACTGTCGCCTTCGCCCGTGCACCTGACCGGGTGGACGGGATCGATGCGGGAGCGGGAGCGGTTCCTGTCCGCCCTGGTACGCGGAGGGCCGCTGCGGTGCGGCGGTGCCGCCCGTGTCCGGCCGGCCAGAGGTCTCGCAGGCGTTCGGATGCCGCTTTCCCCCGATGCCGGCCCTTGACGTGGTCGGTTGTGGCCGGCAGGCATGCAGTGTCGCCGGGCACCGCTGTTGCTGAGGACATGTGGTTCTCCAAACTGACAACAGACCCCTTTCTCGGCGGAAGGGGGCGGCCCGCTGCGCTCACTCGGTGCGGCGGTCACGGGGCAGTGATCGGGTGCAGGGGCGTGGTGTGCGGCGCCCGCAGGGCTTCGGTGGGGCAGTCCACGGCCCCCGGGTGGCCCGGGGCGGCCGGGCAGCTCGGTGTCGAGCCGCCCGGCCGCCCCGTCGGGCTACGGCTTGTGCACGCGGTAGGGCACGGGCCGATGCGTCAGCGCATCGAGCGGAAGCCCGCACGCATCTCGCGGACCAGCAGTTCCGGCTGCTCCCAGGCGGCGAAGTGACCGCCCTTGGGGAGCCGGTTGTAGTGGACGAGGTTGGGGTAGGCCTGCTCGGTCCAGCTCTTGGGGGCCTGGTAGAGCTCGTCGGGGAAGGCACTGACGGCGACCGGGAGCTTGACGTTGTTGATGCCGAAGAACGAGGTGGTGTTCTCCGCGTACAGACGTGCCGCGGAGATCGCCGTGTTGGTCAGCCAGAAGAGCGTGATGTTGTCCAGGACGTCATCGCGGGACAGGCCCTCGTCGACGCCGTTGAAAGCCCGGGTGATCAGGGCCAGGCTCTTCGCGTCGTGGTCGAGCATGAAAGAGGCCAGGCCCACAGGGGAGTCCGCGAGCCCGGTCAGGGACTGCGGGCGGTCGCCCATCATGTAGGCGTAGTACACGTGCCGGTAGACGAAGCCGAGCTGCTCGACCGCGGCCTGCTCCTCCTCGGACAGCGACAGGCCTTCGGGCAGCGGGTCGCCCTTGGCGAGCGCGGCGTCGATGTCGGCCGGAATCACCTTGGGCATGTTGGTGTGGAGGCCGGCCAGGCCCTGCGGCTCCTGCGCACCCATCAGGTCGGTGACGATCGCGCCCCAGTCGCCGCCCTGCGCGACGTACTTGGTGTAGCCCAGGCGCTCCATCAGCTCACCCCAAGCGCGGGCGATGCGCTCGGGGCCCCAGCCCTTGGCGGCAGGCTTGCCGGAGAAGCCGTAGCCGGGCATCGAGGGGATCACCACGTGGAAGGCGTCGGAGGCGTCGCCGCCGTGGGCGGTGGGGTTGGTCAGCGGCTCGATGATCTTCAGCTGCTCGACGACCGAGCCCGGCCAGCCGTGCGTGACGATGACCGGCAGTGCGTCCTCGTGCTTGGAGCGGACGTGGATGAAGTGAATGTCCAGCCCGTCGATCTCGGTGATGAACTGCGGGTAGGAGTTCAGCTTCGCCTCGACCTTGCGCCAGTCGTACTGGTTCGCCCAGTACTCCGCGAGCTTGCGCACCGTGTCGAGCTGGGTGCCCTGGGACTGGTCCTCGACGGTCTCCTTCTCGGGGAAGCGCGTGGCCTGGATGCGCTGCCGCAGGTCCGCGAGCTCCGCCTCGGAGAACTGGACGGTGAACGGGCGGATGGCGTGTCGGTCGGTGGTGATGGACATGATGGTCTCCCAAAGGTCTAAATGAATGAGCAGAAAGGCGGGCGACACGAAGTCGCCGAGATTTCCGCGAATCGAGATCCCGCCGGTCGGCTGAGGCCGTGTGGCCCGCTCCCGGTTTCCGGCGCACTTCAATCATGGGCGCGGGCTGTAAGTGCGGTAATCCGGAACGTGACCTAGATTCCGTGGCGGCGGTGGCGTCGTTCCTAGGTAACGTGACGCGGTACCGGCAGCCACCGTCATGACAGTCACGCGACCCGCGACCCGCGACCCGCGACCCGCGATGCGCGACCTGCGGGCGGCGGCGCGTTCCTTGCCGAGCTGTCGCCCGGCGCGGCGTATGGGGAGGGCGTGCATCCTGCGGCAGGTGAGCGGGACGAGGTCCGCGGGAGGGGTCCCTGGCGCGGGGCGGCGCAACGCGGGGTGATCAACGGTCGGCGGCGAACGCCAAAGGCGTTGGGCGCTCACGTCCGGCGGCCCTGGCGCCTTGGCCCCGGTGGGTTTCCAGCAGCCTCAGCCAGATCTCGCTGATCGTGGGGAAGGCGGGCACGGCATGCCAGAGCCGGTCGATCGGTACCTCGCCGGCGACGGCGACGGTGGCCGAATGCACCAGTTCTGCCACGCCGGGCCCGGCGAACGTCACGCCGGCCACGGTGCCACGGTCGACGTCGACGAGCATGCGGGCCTGGCCGCGGTACCCCTGGACGTACTGGTGGGCGCCCGCCACGTGCGCCAGGTCGTAGTCGACCACCTTGATCCGGTGCCCGAAACCGATGGCGTCGCGAGTGGTCATGCCGACGGAGGCGACTTCCGGATGCGTGAAGACCACCTGTGGTACGGCCATGTGGTCGGCGGTGGCCACATGCGCACCCCACAGGGTGTCGTCGACCACCTCGCCGCGTGCGCGCGCCCCGATGACGGCGCCGGCGATGCGGGCCTGGTACTTGCCCTGGTGGGTCAGCAGGGCGCGGTGGTTGACGTCGCCGACGGCGTACAACCAGCCGTCGGCGACGCCGGTCACCCGGAAGGTGTCGTCCACCTTCAGCCAGTCGCCCGGGGTGAGACCGATCGTCTCCAGCCCCAGGTCCCAGGTGTTGGGGGCCCGGCCGGTGGTGAAAAGGATCTCGTCCGCCACCACGTGCCCGCCGTCGGCAAGGGCGATCTGGACCTCGCCGTTCTCACGCGCCAGGCGGGCCACGGAGGTGGTGAACCGGACGTCGACGCCGGCCTCGCGCAGGCCGTCGGCCACCAACCGGCTGGCGAAGGATTCCATCCGCTGCAGCAGCCCTTCCTCGCGGACCAGCAGGGTCACCTCGGAGCCGAGCGCCTGCCAGGCGGTGGCCATCTCGACGGCCACAACGCCGCCGCCGACGATGGCCAGGCGTGAGGGGACCTGGCCGGCACTGGTTGCCTCACGGCTGGTCCATGCGCGGACGGTGTCCAGGCCGGGAAGTGCGGGCACAGCCGCATGGGTGCCGGTGGCCACCGCCACGGCATGCCGCGCCGACAGCGTGATCGGGTCCCCGCCGGCGGTCTCGACGCGGACGGTTCGGGGGCCGTCGAGACGGCCGTGGCCGCGGATCAGATCGACGCCGGCCGACTCCAGTCGGCCGACCTGGGCCTCGTCCTTCCAGTAGGAGGCCATCTTGTCGCGGTGAGCCAGGACCGCCCTGGCGTCCAAAGGCCCGGCGACCGCCCGGTCAAGCCCGGGCACCCGGCGCGCGTCAGCCTGCACCACCACCGGGCGCAGCAGCGCCTTGCTGGGGTCGCAGGCCCAGAAGGAGCACTCGCCGCCCAGCAGTTCACGCTCCACGATCACGGTGCTCAGCCCGGCGGCACGAGCGCGTTCGGCCACGTTCTCGCCCACCGGCCCCGCGCCGATGACGATCACGTCGTAAGTGCGGGTGGTCTCGTTCATCACTGCTCCGTACGGGTGGGGGGAATCGGGTCGGAAATGGCAGGGCCCGGATGACTGCTGACTGCCGGCACGCGCGCTCGCCGTCGCCTGCAGCGAATGGGGGGGCGGGCAGCCCGTCGGCGGACTCCCGTGATGGCCGCCGGGGCGGGGCG
>NZ_JARAVO010000347.1:0-7158 GCF_033792805.1 Streptomyces sp. PA03-1a | reverse complement strand
TGTGGTGTGGGGGCTCGGAGTTTGGAATAGAGGACAGGGTCAATGGGCAGCGGCGCGGGGTAGGGTGTGATGGACGGCATCGTGGCGTGCCCGCGGGCGCACGCCACGATGCCGTCCATGACAACTCAGCCCGCGCCGCTGCGCCTTGACCCGCTCGGCCGCGACCAGCACGGGGAGAACGCCGCCCTGCGCGCCCTCGGCCCGGTCGCGCGCGTCGAGCTCCCCGGTGCTGTCCCCGCCTGGGCGGTCACGCGCCACGACCTGCTGCAGGAAACTGCCGGCGGATCCGCGCACGGCCAAGGACCCCCGCCACTGGCGCGCCCTCGCCGAGGGCGAGGTCCCCGAGGGCTGGCCGCTGATCACCTTCGTCACATGCCGGGCATGATGACCTCCGGCGGCCCCGACCACCGGCGGTTGCGGGGCCTGGTCGCCCAGGCCTTCACCCCGCGCCGGGTCGCCGCGCTGCGGCCGCGCGTCGAGGCGCTCGCCGCGTAACTGCTCGACGGCCTCGCCGCCGCCCTCGCCGGGGCGGGCCCGCGGACCTGCGCGCCCACTTCGCCTACCCGCTGCCGATGCGGGTCGTCTGCGAACTGCTCGGGCTGCCCCGGGAGCGGCACGACGAGTGCCACCGGCTCTCTCGTTCACTGGTGAGCAGCGCCACCGGGCCGCAGGACGTCGTCGCCGACCAGCGTGCGCTGTACGTACGGGCGCTGCTCGACCACCCCGGGCAGCTGGACCTCGTCCGGCCGGGCCGGGCGAGCTGGAGCGCGGTCGCCGAGGAGACCCTGCGCCGGGACTCGCCCGTGGGCCAGTTCCCGCTGCGCTCCGCGGTCGCAGACATCCCGGTCGGGGACACCGTCATCCCCCGGGGCGACGCCTTCCTCGCCTCCTGCGCCGCATCCGGACGCGCGATCCGGAGCGGCACGGCCCCGACGCCGACCGCTTCGACGTCACCCGCCCCGCCGGCCGCCACCTCACCTTCGGGTATTGGCCGCACCACTGCCTGGGCGCCGCGCCGGCCCGCCTGGAGGCGGAGATCGCGCTGCCCGCGCTGTTCGCACGCTTCCCGGCCCTGCGGGCGGCCGTCGCGCGCGGAGAGCCGGAGCCGTTGCGGTCGATGGTGAGCAACAGCGTGCAGGTCTTCCCCGTCACCGCGTGGGACCGGGCCCCGGGGCGCCTGCCCGCTCAGGACCAGAAGCGGTTGGCGGCGTCGAGGTCGCCCACGCACTCGTCCAGGTCCGTGATCCGGTCGCCGACGATGCGGAACACGATGCCGCCCGGCTGGTCGAGGTAGCCGCCCCCGCGCTCGGCCGTGAGGTGGTGGAGGGACATCGCGTGGCCCCGGCCGTCAACGAGCACCTGCCGCAACTGGACCCGCATGCTGCCGTCGGTCTCCTCGGCGAGCCTGCGGTAGTAGCCGATGATCTCGTCCCGGCCCTTGTAGTGACCGGCGAGCGGATGGTCGCCGGGGGAGTGGTGGGCCGCGTCCCCGGCCAGCAGTCCGGCCAGTGCGTCCATGTCGCCCCGGGTGAGCGCCGCGTACACCTTGTGGACCAGCATGGCGTGCGGGTGTCCCGCCATGGCCATCGCCGCCTTTCCCTGCAGTCCGTCCACCGACCGACACCAGCCACCCTGGCACCGGTCCCCGGCGGGCGCACCCGCTACGGCCGTGACGGATCTCCGGCCGGGCCGCCGGCTCCGCCCGGCAGGTGCGTGTGGCCCTCGCGCTGACCGTCGGATGGAGATTCGATAGCTCGCACGATCGAATCTGGCGCCGGGGGATGGATTGACAATGGAATCACGCGTATGGTCGGAGCCGTCCGTCGCCGAGGAGGCCCCATGTCCGTCGACCGCACCCGCCTGAAGGAACTGCTCGTCCGGGAGACCGCCGAGGCCGCCGCCCGCAACCCGAAGTCACGGGCCGCGTACGAGGCGGCCGACCACCTCTTCGGCCGGGTGCCGATGACCTGGATGAACAAGAACGCGGGAGCCTTC
Organism: Streptomyces sp. PA03-1a; assembly: GCF_033792805.1. Lineage (NCBI taxonomy): Bacteria > Bacillati > Actinomycetota > Actinomycetes > Kitasatosporales > Streptomycetaceae > Streptomyces > Streptomyces sp. PA03-1a. Next base: position 5,163 of record NZ_JARAVO010000347.1, on the reverse strand, counting down.
CCCCGGTACCTCGCCGGTGCCCGCGGCGCCCGTGTGACCGACATCGACGGCCACGAGTACGTCGACTTCTGCCTCGGCGACACCGGCGCCATGGCCGGGCACTCCCCGGAGCCCGTCGCCGCCGCGATCGAGCGCCGCTACCGCGAGCAGGGCGGCGCCACGGCGATGCTCCCCACCGAGGACGCCGAGTGGGTCGGCGCCGAACTGGCCCGCCGCTTCGGGCTGCCCCGCTGGTCGTACTCGCTGACGGCCACGGACGCCAACCGCTGGGCGATCCGGCTCGCCCGGGCCGTCACCGGACGGCAGAAGATCCTCTTCAACAGCTACTGCTACCACGGCAGCGTCGACGAGTCCCTGATCGTCACCGGCCCCGGCGGGCGCGGCGGGGCGAGCCGCCCCGGCAACGTCGGAGCGCCCTGCGACGTCACGCTGACCAGCCGTGTCGCGGAGTTCAACGACCTGGAGGGCCTGGAACGGGAGCTCGCCCACGGGGACGTGGCCGCCGTCCTGATGGAGCCCGCCCTCACCAACATCGGGATCGTGCTGCCCGAGCCCGGCTACCTGGCGGGCGTCCGCGAGATCACCCGCCGGCACGGCGTCCTGCTGATCAACGACGAGACCCACACCTTCTCCGCGGGGCCGGGCGGCGCCACCGCCGCCTGGAACCTCGACCCCGACATCCTCACCATCGGCAAGGCCATCGCCGGCGGCGTACCGGCCGGTGCCTACGGCCTCTCCACCGACCTCGCCGACCGCCTGCTGTCCCGCGGCGACCTCGACCTGGTCGACATGGGCGGCGTCGGCGGCACCCTCGCGGGCAACGCCCTGTCCGTCGCCGCCATGCGTGCCACCCTCGAACACGTCCTCACCGACGAGGCGTTCACCGGCATGTCCGCCCTCGCCGCCCGCTTCGAGCGGGGCGTCGCCGACGCCGTCGCCGCGCACGGCCTGCCCTGGTCCGTCAGCCGCCTCGGCGCCCGTACGGAATACCGCTTCGCCGCACCGGCGCCGCGCGACGGCACCGAGTCGGCGGCCGTCTCCGACCCCGAGCTGGAGGACTTCCTGCACCTGTGGCTGGCCAACCGCGGCATCCTCATGACGCCGTTCCACAACATGGCCCTGATGTGCCCGGCCACCACCGAGGCCGACGTCGACACCCACACCGCCCTCTTCGCCGGTGCGCTGGCCGAACTGGCAGGCTGAGCCCCGTGGACGACATCGACCGCGCCATCCTCCGTGAACTCCAGACCGACGGCCGCATCCCCTACGCGGACCTCGGCCCGAAGGTCGGGCTCTCCCCGTCCGCCGCCCGCCAGCGACTGCAGCGGCTCATCGACGGCAAGGTCGTGCAGGTCGTGGGCGTCACCGACCCCATGGCCATGGGCGGGCAGGCGATGGCGCTCCTCGGCGTCCGCGTGGACGGCGACCCGCGCGCGGTCGCGGACACGCTCGCCGCCCGGGACGAGGTCGTCTACGCGGTCCTCACCGCCGGGCCCTACGCCCTCTTCGCCGAGGTCGTCTGCCCGGGGCCGTCCGACCTGCTGGACTTCGTCAACGACGTCGTCAGGGCCGTCGAAGGGGTCGCGGGGGTGGACACCTTCCCGTACTTCGGCATCCACACCCACCGCTTCCTGTGGGACGTGGGCTGACCCGCGGGTCCGCTCAGCCCTTCGGGACGACCCGCAGGGCGCGGTAGTCGTACCCGTCCTGCGCGAATCCGGGCGCCTCCCACTCCAGGGCCACCGACTGGCCGGCGGACAGGGTGCGGAAGCCGTTCATCTCGATGTCGCTGTAGTGGGCGAAGCACCCCCCGGGCGTCTCGGGGCAGTCCAGCACGCCCCAGCCCTCTTCCTCGTACCACTCGCGTACGGTCGCGTTCGCCATGCCCGCAGCCTAAGCGCGTCCGCGCCACGGGGCCCCGTCGCCTCCGCCGCCCGGTGTAACGCTTTCGCGGCGCGCCGCGCCCCACTCAGTAGCCACACGCGTCACACGCGGACGGGGACGACGGAGCGAAGGGGCACGATGAAGCAGGACGTGAGCAATCCACCGGCGACGGTTCTGGGTCCTCGTCTCGCCGCGGATGTCGTGTCCATGGCCAGGGAGGGCTCCCGCGTCAGGCTCGACTACTCCCCGGCCAGCCTCGGCCTGGTCGACCGCGTCATCGAGGCGATCCGCGGCGAGCAGCCGCCCCTCCAGGCCGTCACCCCCACGCTCCGCGGCTTCGGCGGCTACACGGGCGAGGTGCTGGTCCGCACGGCCGGAGCGACCTGGGTGGACTTCGACGAGGAGCAGCGGGGTACATTCGGCCAGCCGTTCGGTATCCGGACGCCCGACGGAAGGGTGTGGAATCCGCTGGGCAAGGCCGTCAAGCGCTACGAGAACGGGCCGGTGGACAGCCTGCGCCTCTTCTGCCTCTCCGTGGCGGGCCGGGCCGAGGGGTGACGCCCGCCGCGCCGCGGCGCGGCAGACGGCGGCACGGGGCCGACGAGCACAAAGAGGACGCAGTGGGGAAGGCGGAGGTCCGCCGGCGCGGCCGGATGGGCGAGGAGGAACTGGGCGACGCGGTCCGGCGGGCCCGCGCCGGCGACGAGACGGCGTTCGGCGCCCTCTACCGGGAGGTCCATCCGATGCTCCTGGGCTACCTGCACGGCCTGGTCGGCGACGACGCCGAGGACGTGGCCTCCGAGACCTGGCACGACGTCGTACGGGACCTGCGCGGCTTCCGCGGCGGCGGCCAGGCCTTCCGGGGCTGGGCCGCCACCATTGCCCGGCACCGGGCCCTGGACCACCTCCGCCGGGCCAGGGCCCGGCCGCGCACCGCGCCCCTGGAGGAACGCACGGCCGAGCCCTCGACCCTCGAGGACGCCGGAGGCACCGCCCTGGAGAACCTGTCCACGCGGCGCGCGCTCGAACTGATCGCGGCCCTGCCGCAGGACCAGGCCGAGGCCGTGCTGCTGCGGGTCGTGGTCGGGCTCAACGCCCCCGCCGCGGCCAAGGTCCTCGGCAAACGCCCGGGAGCGGTGCGGACGGCCGCCCACCGGGGCCTGAAACGCCTCGCGGAGCGCCTCGACGGCGCCATGGAGAAGTGACGGACTGACGGATGAGGAACAGCCGAGCACACGACGACCGGATGGACGCGGCCCTGGCCGAGCGCCTCCTCGACGCGGACCGCAGCGCGGCCGGCGACGGCCCGGCGGACGCCCTCGCACGCCTGCTCACGGCCGCCGCGGCACCGCTGCCGGGCGACCCCGAACGTGAGCGCGCCGCGCTGGCGGCCTTCCGGGAGGCCCGGTCCGCCACGAGCGGCGGCCACGGCCGGAGGCGGGCCCGCCGCGACCGGTCCGCCCGGCGCACCAGGGCGGCGCTCGGCGGACTCGCCGCGGCCTTCGCCCTCGGCGGAGTGGCCGTGGCCGCGCAGACCGTCTCGCTCCCCGGCCCCTTCCACCCGGGCACGGCCGGACCCCGGCCGGTGTCGCCCGCGCCGTCCTCCGCTCCCGCGGGCCCGGGCGGCGGCACGCGCACCGCGTCCCCGCACGGCACCACCGTCACGCCCACGGCCCCGCTCACGACCCCACCCGTCCCGTCACGCGGCCCGCACGCCTCGGTGCCCCCGCTCGCCGCGCCCACGGACGCCGGGCTGAAGGGGCTGTGCCGGACATACGCCAAGGCGGCGGAGCACCACAAGAGCGTCAACGCCTCGACCCTGGCCCGGCTGGAACGCGCGGCCGGCGACGCCGCCGCCGTGCCCGCCTACTGCGCCCGGCTCACCGGCGCTCCCGAGGTCACGGCTCCGCCGGTCCGCCCTCAGACCCCGGAGGGGAGCCTCCGCCGCTGACCGTGCAGGGCCCGACGGGCCCTCAGCCCCACACCGAGCGGACGCCGTTGACCAGGTTGACGACCGTCCCCAGCACCAGGAACCAGCCGAAGCAGAGGTAGACCCGCCCCACGGTCCGGTCGCCCCGCACCGGCGAGGACACCGGACCGGGCGCCGGAGCGGATTCCACGCGCACCGGCTCGTCGGGGGCGAGCAGGCCCCGCGCCGCGCGGCGCCACACGCGGCCCGCCCGTATGAGCACGATCGCCACGAGGCAGCAGAACGCAGCCGTCTGGAAGTAGGTGCCAGGTGATGCCAATTGCGCCGAGGCGTAGCTCTGCATGAACGCGTGACCTTCCAGGATTCCGGACGCGCCGGACCGCACACCGGCCTGCCCGTACCGACGGGCGAGGCGGTCGAGGACGGCCCGGCCGGCGATCTCGGCGGAGAGCCGTACGCGGCCATCTTGTGATGATCCGGAACGCAGGTCAACACCCTCCGGCCGCCCGAAGAAAGGCGGACCGCACGGCGGAGCGGAAAGCGAGGAATCGCCCTATCCGCACACCCCCTCCAGGAATCGGTCAGAGGCAGGCGACGTAGTACAGGGTGTGGCCCGCCGCCCGCGCCCGCCGGGCCAGTCCGACGAACAGCCGCGCGCACTCCTCGGCCTCCTGACGGTCCCCGAAGCGGACCTCCTCGATACCCTCCCAGCGCTCGGCGATCCCCGGCAGGGCCTCGTCGCCGACGGCCGCGAGCGTGTCCCGCCAGTCCTCCGGTATCTCCTCGATCAGCAGCCCCGGCTCCGCGTGCCACTGCGCCGGATCGGGCCACACCGGCTCGGGTCCTTCGTCCCCGGCCTCGAAACCGGTTCCCCGCGCGTAGGCGACCAGTTGCCCGAGCACGACGACCGGATCCAGGCTCTTCATCTCGAACCAGTCGGCGCCGGCCTCGTCGAGCCGCGACCAGGGATATCCGCGCCGGTCCGGCCCGACCGCCCAGTCGATCGCCGTGCCGCGGTCGGTGGTGTGGAAGTAGCCGTACCGCACGCCCATCGCGCACCCCCCTGCCGAGTCCTTGTGCCACCACGACCAGTGGAGCAGACGCCACTGACAACCGGCCCGGTCAGCCGATCAGACGGTCAGCCCGAACGCCGCCCGCGCCTCGGCCTCGGGGTCGGTCAGCTGCGAACCGGCGTCGGCCATGAGGCGCCGGGCCCCGGCGGCACCCCCGGCGGAGAAATTCGCCCCGGGTCCATGCGGTGGCATTCCCGTCCGGCTCCCACGCGGCGGCGCCCACCCGGGCGGGCGCCGCCGCGTGGGAGCCGGACGGGAATGCCACCGCATGGACCC
>NZ_JARAVO010000346.1:0-7207 GCF_033792805.1 Streptomyces sp. PA03-1a | reverse complement strand
CGGCGGAGGTGCTCATGGTTCCTCGGGTACGACGGTACGACGCGGCGGCGGCGGACGGTCAGTGGGCGGGGTCGGTGATCCGCAGCAGGCGGGGCGGCTGTGCGGCGGGTTCGGGCAGGCGCAGCGGGGCCAGGCCGGGGGTGATGCTGCCCAGCACCGTGGCGCGGCGGGCGCCGGTGCCCGAGGTGAGGGTGCCGGGCAGGCCGTGGACGGTGAGGAAGCCGAGCACGGCGAAGGCGAGGGCCTCCTTGGCGTCGGAGGGCAGGCCCAGGTCGTCGCTGGGCCGCAGCGTCACGCCGGGCAGTTCCTCGGCGATCATGCGCATCAGCACCGGGTTGCGGGCGCCTCCGCCGGACACGACCAGGCTGGTGACCCCGTGCGCCCGGCAGGCGTCGGCGACCGTGACGGCGGTGAGCCTGGTCAGGGTGGCGAGGACGTCGTCGGTGCCGGGCGCGGGCACGGCGGTCAGGGCCCGCTGCAGGTACGGCAGGTGGAAGAGTTCCTTGCCGGTGCTCTTCGGTGCGGGCCTGCGGTAGTAGGGGTCGTCGAGGAGGACCTTGAGCAGGTCGGGGTCGGTGCGTCCGGCCGCGGCGCGGCGGCCGTCCGCGTCGTAGGCGGCGGCGCCGCCGGTGAAGTGGCGTACGGCCGCGTCCAGCAGGGCGTTGGCGGGGCCGGTGTCGAAGGCCAGGGGCTCGGCGCCGGGGGCGACGACGGTGATGTTGGCGATGCCGCCGAGGTTGAGCGCGGCGGGCACTCCCGGCAGCCCGCGCAGCAGCAGGGTGTCGGTCATCCCGACCAGCGGGGCGCCCTGGCCGCCCGCGGCCACGTCCCTGCTGCGCAGGTCGGACACGACCGGCAGCCCGGTGGCCTCGGCGATCCAGGCCGGCTGGCCCAGTTGCAGGGTGCCGCGGACGGTGCCGTCCTCGACCCAGTGGTGCATCGTCTGGCCGTGGGACACGACGAGGTCGGCGGCGCCCGCGCACAGCTCGTCGAGCGCGCGTGCCGCGGCGTCGGCGAAGGCCTGGCCGATGCCGGTGTCCAGCGCGCACACGGCCTGGGTGGTCGTCGCCGCGGGCGGCAGGGTCGCGCTGATCAGGTCCCGCAGGTCGTCGGCGTAGGGCACCGACAGATGACCGAGCGGCCGCATGAGCAGGGTCTCGCCGTCCAGGGTGAGGTCGGCGGCGGCCGCCTCGATGGCGTCGTACGAGGTGCCCGACATCAGGCCGATCACGCGCATGGCTTTCTCCCAACTGTGGTGTCCGGGGCGGTCGTGCGGTGCCCGGGGTGGGGGCCGCCCGTCGACGGCCCCCACCCCGGGGGTCCTCACTCGAGGCCGGCGCCCGCCGCGACACGACCGGAGCCGGAACCGGACTCGGGACCGCCGTCGGTCAGCTCGACCTCACGCACCTCGCGGACCTCGGGGGCCTTGTGGAACAGGCTCATCACACCGCCGATGACCAGGGTGATCAGCACGCCGATCGGCACCAGCCACTGGGCGGCGATGGCGGTCGGCACCGTCGCGCCCGCCACGGTGACGTCGATCTTCACCGAGCGCACGATGTAGGTCATCACGCCGACCGTGACGAGGAACGCGACGACGGCGTCGACCTCGTTGGCGCGCCTGATGATCCGGCCGAGCAGGAAGGCGCCGAGCAGCGCGCCGTAGGTGTAGCCCGCGATGGTCAGGCCGGTCAGGTAGACGTTGCCGGTGCTGGTGCTGAAGGCGCAGGCGAAGACGGCCATCAGCACGGCCCACACCAGCGTCATCACCCGGGCGAGCTTGAGCAGCGACTCCTCCGACGGGGTGCTGCGGAAGAAGCTGTGGATGATGTCGGCGACCGTCGAGTTGGACATGGAGTTCAGGGCCGAGGACAGCGAGCCCATCGCAGCGCCGAGGATGCCGGCCACGAGCAGGCCGGAGATCACCACGGGCAGCCCGTGCAGGATGAAGTTCGGGTAGAGGTTGTCGGAGCTGTGCAGGCCCAGCTCGGAGAAGCTCTTGCCCTTGTTGTACGACCACAGCAGCGCGCCGACGAGCGAGAAGGCGGCGAACTGGAGGGTGACGAAGACACCGGAGGCGATCATGGCCTTCTGGCCGTCGCGCAGCGAGCGGGTGGCCAGGACGCGCTGGACGATCAGCTGGTCGGAACCGTGGCTGGCCATCGCGAAGATGGCGCCGCCGATGATCGCGGTCGGCAGAGCGAACGGGCTGGTGAGGACGTGCGCCAGGTCGAAGTTGGTGTCGAACAGCTTGAAGTGGCCCGAGTGCAGGGCGTCGGAGAAGCCGCTGCCGCCGACGTGGCCGGAGAGCACGGCGATGGCCAGGATGGCACCGCCCAGGTACAGGCCCATCTGGATGGCGTCGGTCCAGATGACCGCCTTGATGCCGCCGAGGTAGGTGTAGACGACGGTGATCACCGTGAGGACGATGATGATCAGGCGGTAACCGGCGTGCACGCCGAACTCGTCGAGCAGCAGCTTGATCGGGATCGCGGAGGCGAACAGGCGGACGCCCTCGGCGAGGAGGCGGGTGAAGACGAAGGTCACCGAGGCGAGTCCTTGCAGCTTCAATCCGAATCTGCTGCCCAGGTACTGGTAGGCGCTGACGAACCCGCCGCGCTTGTACAGGGGGATCAGCACGGTGGCGACGACCACGCGGCCGATGACGTAGCCGAGGGCGAGTTCGACGTTGCCGAAGCCCTGCCCGCTGTAGGCGCCGCCGGGCACGCTGATGACGGTCAGCACGCTGGTCTCGGTGGCCACCACGGAGAAGGAGACGGTCCACCAGGGCATGTGCCCTTCGCCGACGAAGTAGTCCTTCGCCGTTTTCTGCCGTCCGGCCAGTCGCAGTCCGATCCAGGCGATGGCGATCAGATAGACGACGATCACGACGAGGTCGAGTTGGCGCACGCTCGCTCCTAAGCAGCGGCCGGCGGGATCACCGGCGTGGTGGGGACAGTGGGTGACGTCGTCCGGCGGACTCGGACGACGTGGGGTTCGTGCGGCACGGTGGCGTCCCGTGCCAGCAGGCGCGCGCCGTCCAGCGGGTCCCCGAGGGGGGGCCGCGGACTCAGCGGTGGCGCGGAGCCCTCCAGCATCGCGCGCAGCGGCGCCATGAGCGGTTCACCGAGGCCGGTCAGCCCGCCGGTGACGGTGACGGGCAGGACCTCCCCGGTGATCCGGGCGGCGGCCGCGAGGACGGCCTCGCCCAGTGCGGTGGCCGCGTCCCGGACGATCACCCCGGCGACGGCGTCACCCGATGCGGCGGCGTGGGACACGTCCGGGGCGAAGGAGGCCGCGGTCCGGGCGGGGTTGCCGCCGGCCGCGAGGGCCGCGGGCAGCGCGTCCGGGTCGCCGAAGCGCCGGGTGGCGGCGGCCAGCAGCGCGGTGTCCGGGCCGCGTCCGTCGTGGGCGCGGAGTGCGGCCCGCAGGCCGGTCACCCCGATCCACGCGCCGCTGCCCTCGTCGCCGAGCCACGGGCCCCAGCCGTCGACGCGGGCGTACGAGCCGTCCTCGCCGATGCCGATGGCGACGGAGCCGGTGCCGATGGCCAGCACCACGCCCGTACGGCCGCCCAGGGCGCCCGCGTGGGCGGTGACGGCGTCACTGGTGACGGCGACCTCGTCCGCGGGCAGGTCCTGGAGGAGCAGTTCGGCCAGGGTGCGGGCGGCCTCCGGGGCCGCGGCCGCTCCGGCGGCGCCGACGCAGACGGCGGCGAGCCGGCCCGGGGCGTACCCCTCGATCAGCGGCAGGACGGCGGCGCGCACGGCGGCGCGCGCCGCGTCGACGCCGCCCTCGGCAGCGAGTCCCGGCGCCCCCGGAACCTCGTGAACGGGTCCGACGGTGCCGTCCGTGCCGGTGAGCACGGCACGGCAGCCCGTCTTCCCCAGGTCCACAGCCACTGCTGCTGTCATGCGGCACGCCCTTGTGTCGTACGGGATCCGGCACGTCGGGTGGTCACGGTGGGTGGTGACCGGCGCGGATCGCGGTGCAGCGAGTATCGGAAGGCAGACGTCCGTATGTCAATAAGTAACTTCACGAAATGCATCACGTAAATTTTTGACGCAACCGACGGGGCGTGGTTACGCTGACGCCACCCACTCAGGAGGGAACCCATCCATGGCCTCCCAGGACCCGACCCGCACCTCCGCGCAGCCGGCCCAGGAGTCCGCCACCGGCGGCGACACCCTGGCGCGCATCCGCGCGGCCCTGCCGGGCCTGGCGCCCTCCGAACGACGGGTGGCCGAGGCCGTCCTGGCCGATCCGGCACAGGCGGCGGAGCTGTCCATCAGCGCCCTCGCCGAACGGGCCACCACCTCGGTCGCCACGGTCATGCGGTTCTGCCGGACGATGAAACTGGGCAACTACCCGCAACTGCGGCTCGCGCTGGCCGCGGCCGCCGCCCGCGAGCACGCGCTCGGCGGCGAGCGCCCGACCCCGGGCACCGACATCAGCGCCACCGACACCCTCGAACAGATCGTCCACAAGATCGTCTACAACGAGGTCCGCGCCCTGGAGGACTCCGGGGCCGGACTCGACATCGAGGCGCTCGGCCGCGCCGTCGACGCCGTCGCCGGCGCCCGGCGCGTGGACATCTTCGGCGTCGGCGCCAGCGCCTTCGTCGGCCAGGACCTGCACCAGAAGCTGCACCGCATCGGCCACATGGCGTTCATCTGGACCGACCGCCACGCGGCCCTGACCGCGGCCGCCCTGCTCGGCCCCGGCGACGTGGCCCTGGCCATCTCCCACTCCGGGGAGACCGAGGACACCGTCGAGCCCCTGCAGGCGGCCGCCGAACGCGGCGCCACCACGATCGCCCTCACCAACGTCCCGGGCTCCACCCTGGCCGACGGCGCCGACCTGGTGCTCGCCACCTGCGCCCGCGAGACCCCTTTCCGGTCCGGCGCGACCGTCAGCCGGATCGCCCAACTCGCTGTGATCGACTGCCTGTTCGTCGGCGTCGCCCAGCGCTCCTACGACGCCACGACCGCGGCGCTGCAGAAGACCTACGGGGCCGTGCAACGCCGCAGGCGCCCGCAGCCCCAGCGCCGCACCCCGGCGGACGACTGACCGCCGGCCCCGCACCACACCCCAGCACCACCAGCACCACCGAAAGGACGACCGCGCCGTGGACCTCAGCACACTCGGCACCGAGACCCGCAACGAGCGGACCGCCGAACTGGACCGCATGCCGGTCTCCGAACTCCTGTCCGTGATGAACGCCGAGGACCAGACCGTCGCCCTCGCCGTCCGCGAGGCCCTCCCCGAGATCGGCACCGCCGTCGAGGCCATCACCGAGTCCCTGCGCCGCGGCGGCCGCCTGATCTACCTCGGTGCCGGCACCAGCGGCCGCATCGGCCTGCTCGACGCCGTCGAGTGCCCGCCGACCTTCGGCACCGCGCCCGAGCAGGTCGTGGGCCTGCTCTCCGGCGGCCCCGGCGCGTTCATCGTCGCCGTCGAGGGTGCCGAGGACGAGCCCGCCAGGGCGATCGCCGACCTGGACGAGATCGGCGTCGGCGACCGGGACACCGTCGTCGGCCTCGCCGCGAGCGGTCGCACCCCGTACGTCATCGGCGGCCTCAAGCACGCCGCGACGCGGGGCGCCGTCACCGTCTCCGTGGCCTGCAACCGCGACGCCCTCGTCAGCCGCTACGCCGACGTCCCGATCGAGGTGCCCACCGGCCCGGAGATCCTCACCGGCTCCACCCGGCTCAAGGGCGGCACCGCGGAGAAGATGGTCTGCAACATGCTCTCCACGGCCGCGATGGTCAGGCTCGGCAAGGTCTACGGGAACCTCATGGTCGACGTGCGCGCCACCAACAACAAGCTCGTCGACCGCGCCCGGCGCATGGTCGTGCAGGCCACCGGCGCCGACCCCGACATCGCCGCAGAAGCCCTGAGCGCCGCGGGCGGCCACGCCAAGACGGCCATCGTGATGCTGCTGACCGGCGCCACCGCCGAGGAGGCCGCCCGGCGCATCGAGCAGGCCCACGGCGACACCCGCACCGCCGCCGGCCAGGCCTGATCCCGGGCCCGGCCCCGGGCCCGTCACGAGCACAGGGGAATCCGGCGCCCAGCGCAGCGGTTCTCCCCCTGAGGAGGCGAGCCTCGTTGCCCACGGCCATGGACGAGACGATCTGCAGATGCACGGAGCGGAATCGGGGGGCACACACCGGAGTCCGGCAGCGCACCGGGGGGCGGTCATCTCCGTCGACCCCGAGGGCCGCGTCGACGGCTGGAGCGCGGGGGCCGAGAGCATCCTCGGTTACCGCAGGGACGAGGTGATCGGCCGGCCCGCGCTGGACCTCGCCGACGACGACGCGCGCCAGACCCTGGCGATCGGCCTGGCCGGCCGCCACTGGGAGGACCGGGCCGTGCTCCGGGACAAGGCGGGCCGTCCCGTGGAGGTGGACGTGCTGATCCGTCCGGCGTCCGCCGACGGCAGCTCCACCGTGTGGTTCGTCAGCGGGCCGTCCGGACCGGCGGCGGACGACGTCCGCGCCGGCGGCATGCTGGAGCGGGCTTGGTCCCAGTCGTCCGCCGCCATCGTCGTGTGGTCGCCCGGACTGCGCCTGCTGTGGGCGAACGAACGCACCTGCCGGCTGTTCAACGCCGGCGTCGACCGCATGCGGGGGCACCGGCTCACGGAGATCCTCACCCCCGACAGCCAGCACTACGCCGTCGAGGAAGCGCTCCGCCGCGCCCGCGACACCGGAACGACGCAGTACGTCGTCACCCACGAGCAGGTTCCCGGGGAGAAGCGGCCCCATGAATGGGCCCTCCACATCGACCCCCTCCGGGACGAGGACGGCACCGTGGTGGGCCTGTGCTCCATGGCACGCGACAACTCCGCGGAATTCTGGGCCCGCCGGCGCCTGATCCTCCTCAACGACGCCCGCCGCAGCATCGGGCTCTCCCTCGACGTGGGAAGCACGGCCCAGGAGCTCACCGAGCTCGCGGTGCCCGACCTCGCCGACGTCGCCATGGTGCATCTGCTGCCCCGGACGCTCGGAGCCGGCGGTGCGGCCTCCCGCGACCCGGTGGAGGTCCGGCTCGTGGCGGCGAGCGGCCGCGCGCTGCCCCCTGCCTCACCCTCCTGGCACGTGGTGGACCGCCGGTCCCTGCCCGGTCGTGCCCTGTCCGAGCGCAGGGCCGTACGGGTCGACCTGCCGCACGAGGCCGCGGCCTCGTGCGGCAGGTCGACCCG
>NZ_JARAVO010000345.1:0-7218 GCF_033792805.1 Streptomyces sp. PA03-1a | reverse complement strand
CCCCGCACGCGCGAATCAGACGCACACAGCCAAACCGAGGCAAGCGGTGTCAAGCATCAGGTGAAGCCACACTGTCAACCATCAACCGAGACAGGACAGTGTGCAGGCCAAGCAAGCTGTTACGGGTTTCTCTACCTCATCAAGACACCCGGCGTCGCTCACGCTCCGCCGGGCGCGCTTCCCGGCTCTGGCTGCGCCCGCGCTCCTGCCTTCGGCCCGCTCGGCGCTGCCGACGCCGACGCGCGCCCACAGTGGATAGGCCAAGGGCATGAGTCGAGACCAACACGCCACCGACGACCAGCGGCACGGACATGCCTCCGGCGGGGGCGCTCAGGCTCCGGGATGGCGGGGGCGCCGCAAGCGGGTGGCCGGCCGGATCGTGGCTGATGCGGGGAGGCTTCCATCCGCCTGCCTTCGACCCAGGCAGAGCCGAGCAGACACGGCCCAGGGCGTCAAGGTCGTTCGTACAGTGGCGCGCTCCACCTTGACGCCCTGAACCACGCCCGCTCCACAGACGTGTGGGTCGAAGGCAGACGGGATGGAAGCCGAGGTGAGTGGTGGGCAAGGAGGAAGGTGCCTTGGCAGGTCAGTCCCATGCGTTGAAGATCACCCCTCCCAGCGTGGTGACGCCGGAGTAGCGAATTTCGCGCCACTCGCTCTGTGAAAGCCCAGATGTGTCCAGGTCGGTAAGACCAGTTGCGAGCTGACGACGGGCAAGTGCCACAAAGCCAGCGTGCTCGAAGCTGCTGGCCCAGGGCGGCGGAGCAACGAACTCCTCGCTTTGCCAGTCCCCAAGCCTCTGGACGAACGCGATCCAGGGGTGATAGACGTGACACAGGATGATGGGCTCCTCTGCGCCATCGCGGACCGACGCGGTGTGAAACGTGCGAGGGTATGCCTGCTTCTCTACCTCACCCACCTTGCCCCCAGCAGCGCGGGCAGCGGCGTAGAGGGCGCCCCGAAAAGCCCCCAGGTCGGTTTCGGGAAGGTGGCCATCCTTCGGCCTGTAGAAACCTGTCGCTCCCCGCGGCAGGCTGAAGCCCATGTTCTCGTTGCTGACCATGTGGCCATCTTGCCGCCGCCGACGGTAGCGCGTGCCCGTCACGTGCCCGAGCGGCCCCATGATCTCTCGCCCCATGGCAGCTCCTAGCCCAAAGCCGTCCGCCAACCGCGCGGGCGGCGGCATGGTGGGGCTCAGGCGGAGACGTGCACGCCGCCCACATACCGCACATCCCTGAGCGGAACGCCGTCGTACGCCTCCACTCGCTCGGCGCCGTCCGGCGAGAAACCCGCGCGCTCGTAGAACCGCAGGGCCCGGACGTTGTCCGCGAGGACCCACAGTTCTAGGCGCCGGAATCCACGCTCGACCGCCCGCGAACGTACTGCCTCCATCAGCCGGAGGCCCATGCCAGTCCCGATCAGATCCGGCCGCACGTAGAGGGCGTAAAGCTCACCGGTCTCTCCCCCGTGGGGATCGCCAGCGCGCGGCCCCATTGCTGCCCAGCCGGTCACCGTGTCAGCGTCAATAGCGACGAGGTTGTCCACCTGGTTCCCGGCCGCCTCGAACCACTCCCGACGCTGGGCCGCGTCCTCTTTGACGCTCATGGCATCGAGATAGCTCTGCGGCACGATACCGGCGTACGCCGCCTGCCAGCCGCTCACCCGGACCTCCGAAACGGCGTCTATGTCACCCAACTCCATCGCCCGCACCTCGATCATGAGCGGATAGTAGCTGCGTACGCGTAGCCAGTCGCTCGAATTTGGGCCGGGCACGGACGCACCACGCAGCTCTGCTGTACAGCAGCTAAGTACAGCAACCACCGCGATCGCACCCGACCGCAACCAGCCCTAGCCGACAGACTCACCAGCCGAGCAGACCTCAGCGATGGTCAGGCCGGCGGTTCGCATCGAGGGGACCAGCCCGTGCCACAACCGTGCCAGATCAGGCGGCAAATCACGGGGAACTGCGGATGCTGGCAGCGCAAACAGTCAGCATCCACCGAAGTCTGGATGTTGCAGGTCAGGCCCAAACTTGCCCCACCTCGCTCCTAAAGCGGGTGTCGCAGGTTCGAATCCTGCCTGGGGCACAAGGGAAAAGGCCCGCACCGATCATGGTGCGGGCCTTTTTGACGGCAGGCTTAGACCGCAACCGGGTCTCAGGCGCCCGGCAGTCGGCGCTTGAGCAGGCGGTCCATGTGGCTGATGGCTTCGCGCTGGGTGTCGTGCACGACGTGGGTATGGACGTCCATCGTGATGCTGATCTGGCTGTGCCCCAGGATCTCCATGATGACCCGGGGCGCGACGCCGTCAGCCGTCAGCCGTCAGCCGTCAGCAGCCGTGCCGGTCATCGTGCAGCCGGACCACCCGCAGCCCTGCTTAGGCGGCAACTCGGGTGAAGGACCGGTAGACGTTACGCGGCTCCACCGGGCGGCCGTTCCTCGTCGCGAAGATGTGCCTGGCCTCGGACCAGGCGACGCCCGTGCGCGTGAACGCCTCGCGCTGCCGGAGACGGTGCCAGCGCAGCGGCGCGATGCACAGGGCCGGCATCGGGACGACCCGGCTGCGGCGGCTCTTGGGGTCGTCGTCGTACAGCGTTCCCCGGCGGCGCTGGGTCTGCTGGCGCACGTGGAGCACGCGGTTGTCCAGGTTCACGTCCGACCAGCGCAGGCCCACCAGCTCCCCGCGGCGCAGCCCCATGCAGATGGCCAGCACGAATGCGGCGTACAGCGGGTCCGTGCGCGCGGCTTCCAGGAACGTCAGCGTTTCCTGTAGGGACCATGGGCGGATCTCCCGTTGCTTCATGCGGGGCGGCTCCACCAGCGCCGCGACGTTCCGTGTGATCAGCTCCTCTCGCACTGCTGCCGTCAGCGCGGTGCGCAGCACCCGGTGTGCTTCTTTCGCGGTCGCTGCGGTCTGCTCGTTCTGCACCCGGGTGATGAAGCGGCGCACGTCAGCGACGCTCAGCGACTCCAGCCGCTTCGTGCCCAGCAGAGGGATCAGGTACAGACGCACGTGCGCCTCGTACTTGTCGTACGTGCTGAGCTTGCGGCGCGCCTGGACGAACTGCTCCAGCCAGTAGGGCAGCCACTCGGAGAGCTTCGCGGAGCGCGTGGGTGTCGGGACGCCCTGGCGATCACGCCGGACCAGCTCCTGACGCTTGGTGTCGCACCCCTCCCACGTGTTGCCGTAGACGGTCTTGCGCTTACGGGTGCCGTCCGTCTGGCACGCGAACGTCTCCTCAGCCCAGGACTTCCTGAGCTGGTACGAACGCTGGCTCAACCACATGCGGGACGGTATGGACAACCCCGCGCTGGGCCTCATCTCCCCGTCGACCGTCGCAAGCGCCCCCCGGACCACGGCCCGGAGACTTCGGTGACCGTACGCCGCAGAGGGCTGAGCGGCGTCGTCCCGCGAGGCGAACATCGTCGCGGGGCCGTCTGTGGGCCGTACGAGGGCGCCCAGGGGTGGCCAACGCTGACAAGCATTGGCGGGGCGATCGCAGGCCACGGGGGTGCTCGCCCAGGCAATCCCAGGTCAACGGAAGCCCGATTCACTTCCTGCGCAACAAGATTGGGAATGGGAGGACTACCGCTCCGAGGTCACGGCGTTCGAGCTCCGCACGAACCTCCGAACCTGTAGCTACAAGAGGTTTTCCTCGTGTAACGCAATCCGGGCCGGCAGCGCGATGCTGTCGGCCCGGCGTCGTCTCATTCGCCCCGGGCCGTCTGGGCAGGGACAAGCCCGCCCGAGTTGCCCGCAAGCGTACGGCCCCCTGATCATGCGCAGCCCCAGCCCAGGGAGGCCACCGGCCATACCGCTCCGCCTTCCTCGTCCCCGTCAACGCGAGTAATCCCGGGAAGATGACCAACGGCATGAAGTGTCGCCATACTTGCCCTCTCACGAGGTGGGGAGCACATGACCAACAGTCCACAGATCTCCGAGCTCACGAAGAGTGCGAAGATCACCAGCACATAGTCGTCGAGCACGTCGGCGGGCGCGAAGAGAGGCCCGCCGGCCACTGGACTCCGTGGTGCTGGTCTTGGCGTCTCGTCTGACTGCTGTCCTGCCGGATGCGTGCCAGATCGAGCGGCGAACCATGGCCAACGCCGGGCATCGCATGACCCTCTTACACGGGCAACAGCGGGCCATCTGCCCAGGTCGCCTCTCCCACTCCGCATCACTCAGATCACCCCGCCCCATACCCGTATCTAAGACTCGGACACGAAGCAGTCAGATGACCCACCGGACAAGTCCTAGCTATTCATCTGAGGAAGCGCCTTCCGCCAGCGGACGAAAGGTTTGAGCACGCCACGGAAAAACAGGTAATCGGGCGTCTCCTGAATCGAGTCCCATCCTTGGTAAAGGTTTACGTTGGAGATGTGCGGCGCTTCGGCCCGCAGGCTGTCCAGGTGATCGAGAACGGAAGACCCCATACTCGTGTCGCCGACGAACTGCCAGAAGACGTGCTCGCCGGATGCCTCTTCGAGCTCATCGGCCAACCCGGGACCCTCCGAGTGGAGTCCCCACACGAAGAACAACACGAGGGTCGGTACCTCCTCCGCACGGATGCTTCGCGCGATTCCCCTGATCGCCTCAGCTGCGTCCTCGGGGCCGAAGAGCTCATAGCGGGCCGTGCGCTGGGTGAGCAGGTTGCCCCGCGCAGCATCGTGAGAGAGCAGAGGTTCGCGTGGGAGGACCGCCCAGTCCTCGATCCACCCCGCGGCTTGAGGCAACCGGAGCTCAGGAAGGCGATGCGGCCGTGATGTGTACATCCAGGCATCGACGCCTGCCCCTGGAGCCAGGAAGTCGCCCAAGGTGGCGACTCTGCGGGCCATGTCGGCGATGACTCCGGCCTCGAACGGATAACGGTGTGCCCCAGGTAGGGCTAGCACGACGCGAGTCGAATGTCGCTTCGTCCCGCTGATCCGGACGGCTATGGACGCTGAGTAAATCCCTTTGCGGGTCACCCGCGCACCCTATTCGACCGCTCCGACGGCAAGAACAGCGTCTGCTGGAGCAAGGCGCAGACGGCAGTGACGGCAACGGGGACAGACGGTCGCAGTACCCCGTAGCCTGCCACGGCCGTGATTCACGTCGTGCCGGCCCTGCCAGCGGACTGTGCCCGCATCTTCAAAGCTCAGGTTCCAGCCGTTGTCGGGGCACTGGCTCCGTAGATCCTGACGGCAGAAGATGACGGCAACAGAGCCGTACAAACGCGGACCCCGGCGGTTTCGGGAGGCTTGCCCTGAGCTGGAGCAGTGCCCACACGGGCGCGCCTGTGGCTGTGAACGAACTCCTGAAACGGGTGTCGCAGGTTCGAATCCTGCCTGGGGCACATGACGAAGAGCCAGTTCAGGGGCTTGATCCCCGGAACTGACCCTTTCTCGTGACCACGGCGATGCCACATCCGTGCCACGACGTCCACTACGAGTCCACGTCACCTCGCGCCTTGCGGATCAGCGACCCGAGCCGATCGGCGATCTCGGCCGTTGCCACGTGCTGATAGATCAGCGCGGAGCGCGGAGTGCTGTGGCCCATCCTGGTCATCAGGTCCCGCAGGCTCGCGCCGGAGGCGGCCACGGTGTTCCCCGTATGTCGAAGATCGTGGAAGTGCACGTCTGCCGTGATGCCCGCCTTGGAGCGCGCGCGGATCCAGTCGTCCCGGAAGTTGCTCCGCCGCAACTGCCCACCCCGGGGGGCCGAGAAAGACGTGACCGTCCCGGCCGGGCCCGGCGTAGGTGTCGAGGTGCCGCTTAACGTCCGGCAGCAGTTCGCTCGGGAAGCCAGGTGGATCGGTTCGGCGCAGCCCCCAGTGCGCTGCACCTGTTCGTGCAAGCGCTCGAACCCGGGGCCGTTGGCGACCCGCAGCGCGTCGACCAGGGTCAGCGGATCGGTGCCGCAGGCACCGCGGCGTCAGCCACGGCCGCCGGCGCAACCTGCGTCAAGCTGGAGATATGTCCGAGACTTCACTCAGCCTGAGCCGCTACGACGGACCTGCCACGGTTGGCGGCATCGACTTCGCCGAGGTCCACCTCAGGGAGCACGCCAGCACCGAAAGTCGCGAGTCCCGTACGGGCTGGAAGGGGACCGTTGAGGCCGCCCGCAGCGAGGCACCTGGCATCAGCCCAGAGTGGGCGCTGAAGCCGGGACCGCTGGAGGTACGCCTGCCAACCGGCAGGGTCGGCAGCGCCAACATCCGTAGCCTCTCACTCACGTACGGCGACTTCTGGATTGTCGAGCTGCTCGGTGTGGGCCCGTCTCCCATGGCCAAGTGAGCGTCGCCGGTCTACTACACGCTCGGTCTTGCGGCGCTGCCCGGTCTCACGACCTTGAGGTCGCGGAGCGGGCCCGTTAGCTCCACACCTGCCAGCGGGACCGTGCCATTGTCAGGGCAGGAATTCGTAGAACGGGCGGCCAGGCGCACGGTTGCGAGAACACACGGTCACGTCCTCACCCCTGAGGTAAGCCAACAGCCACTCCCCGAACGTCATCACGTAGAGAGTCCAGGCCGGGCTGTCAAACTCCTGGACCACGACGCGCCAGGGCGACGAGGGGTCGTCGGGAACGCGAAGGAAAACCGCCTCGCCCGTCGTGGCCGTCGCCACCGGTATCAACTCACCGGGGCTCGCCCCCACCGGACTGGGCAGGAACTCCGCCATGTCCTCCTCACGCCAGAACTCGAGATCCCCCCTGATCTTTTCGCCCAGACTGTGCAGAAGGTGAGCGGCGGGATGCTTCAGATACAACTGCCCGTTGATCTCGATTGAACCGTAGGCGTCGACGATCTCACGGAAGTCCGCAGGAAACTCGATACCAAGTTCCTGCTCCAAGTCCGTCCACGGAGCCGGATCCGACCAGTTGAACCGGGACTCACCCAACAGGGCTTCGATCTCTGCAAGCGTTGCCATCGCCATACCCTTCTGGCACTCCAGCCGTAGATCGCGATCTTGCCAGTGGGCCGACGGGAGGCGGGTCAGACCACAGTACTTGTTACCGATTTCTCTACCTCATCAAGGCACCCAGCGTCGCTCACGCTCCGCCGGGCGCGCGGCCCGCGTCCGGCCGCCGCCCACGCTCCTGCCTCCGTCCCGCTCGGCGCGCCGTCCGCCGCCGCGCGCCCACTGGGCTTGATTCGCTTTGGCGGACATCCGAGATCTGGGGTTCAGCCCCGGGAGGATGTCCATCATGGAGAGCATGGGGAAGAAGAAGCCACGCCCT
>NZ_JARAVO010000344.1:0-7300 GCF_033792805.1 Streptomyces sp. PA03-1a | reverse complement strand
CCTCCGCGCCGCCCCGAGCTGACGCACCGCGCGGGGCCGGACCTCAGGCCAGACCCGCCACCAGCTCCGCCACGGACTTAACGACCCGTGGCCCCTCCCCCACAGCCGCCCTCGCACCGCTCGGCCCCAAGGGGCCTCCCGGGCTTCGACCGGCCCGCCGGACTCCGCCCGGCACCCGCCACCCCGGAAAGCCCCCGCGCGGGGCCGGGCCTCAGGCCAGACCCGCCACCAGATCCGCCACCGACTTACGACGACCCGTGTAGAACGGCACCTCCTCGCGGACGTGCATACGCGCCTCCGAGGCCCGCAGATGACGCATCAGGTCCACGATGCGGTGCAGCTCGTCCGCCTCGAAGGCCAGGATCCACTCGTAGTCGCCCAGCGAGAACGACGCCACCGTGTTCGCCCGCACGTCCGGGTAGCCCCGCGCCATCTTGCCGTGGTCGGCCAGCATGCGGCGGCGGTCCTCGTCGGGGAGGAGGTACCAGTCGTAGGAGCGGACGAAGGGGTAGACGGAGACGTAGTCGCGGGCCGTCTCGTCGGCGAGGAAGGCGGGGATGTGGCTCTTGTTGAACTCCGCCGGGCGGTGCAGGGCCATGTTCGACCAGACGGGCTCCAGCAGGCGCCCCAGCATGGTGCGGCGGAAGCGGTTGTACGCGTCCTGGAGGGCGTCGGCGGTCTCGGAGTGCCACCAGATCATGACGTCCGCGTCGGCGCGCAGCCCGGACAGGTCGTACGTGCCGCGGACCGTGACGTCCTTCTCGGCGAGCTGCTCGAAGAGCTCCTCCACCTCCTCCGCGTAGCGGGTGCGGTCGTCGGGCAGGACGTCGCGCAGCCGGAACACCGACCAGAGGGTGTAGCGGATGACCTCGTTGAGGTCCTTGGCCTTCTTGCCGGCGTTGGGGGCCTTGGCGGGGGCGGCGGATGCAGTGGAGTCGGTCATGGGGCTATTGTCCCGCGTCCGGTTCCGCCGCCCGCCGCAGGGTGCCCAGGACCTGCGTGGCCGCGCCGCGCGCGCTCGCGACGCAGGCCGGGATGCCGACGCCCTCGTAGAGGGCGCCGCACACCTCGAGGCCGGGCAGCTTCGCGACGTGCTCGCGCAGCCGCGCGACCCGGGCCAGGTGGCCGACCGGATACTGCGGCAGGCCGCCGTCCCAGCGGGTGACACGGGCCGCGACCGGGGCCGCGGTGAGCCCGACGGCCTCGCCGAGGTCCTGGCGGGAGAGGCGGACGAGGTCGGTGTCGTCCCACGCGAGGTCGGCCTCCTGGCCGTGCCGGCCGATCGAGGTGCGCAGGACGTAGACGTCCGGGTCGGCGGCGCCGCTCCAGTGCCACTTCTGGGCGGAGAACGTGGACGCCTTGATGGTGCGCCCGTCCACCGGCGGGACGAGGAAGCCGCTGCCGGGCAGCGCGTGGGCGATCTCGCGGCGCCGGAAGGCCATGGTGACCAGGGCGACGCTGGCGTACTCCACCGTCGAGAGCTCGGCGGCGGCGCCCGGTGACTCGGCGGCCAGCAGCTTGGCGGCGGCCGGGGCCGGCACGGCGAGCACGACCGCGTCCGCGGACAGCGTCTCGCGGGTGCCGTCGTGGTCGAAGGCGACCTCCCAGCCGTCGGGGGTGCGGCGCAGCGTCCGCACCGGGGCGTCGGTCTCGATGCGGGCACCGGCGGCCCGGCAGGCCGTGGCGACGGCGACCGGCAGCCGCCCGACGCCTCCGCGGATGCCGGCGAAGACGGGGCCGTTCTGCCGCGCGGCGGCGGCCTTGCGCTGGCTCTCGCGGACGGCCTCGATCAGCGAGCGGCCGCCGCGCGCGCCCTCGTACAGCTGCGGGATGGCGGCGCGCAGCGAGATCTCGTACGCGTTGCCCGCGTACACCCCGCCGAGCAGCGGTTCGACGAGCCGGTCGACGACCTCGTGGCCCAGCCGGGCGGCGACGTAGGCGCCCACCGCCACGTCCTCGCCCACCTTGGTGCGGGGCAGGACGTGGTCGAGCGGCAGCCGCGCGAGGCCGGCCGCCGAGAGCACCCCGGACGCGGCGAGCGCGCCGAGGTCGCCGGGGACGCCCATGACGCCGCCCTTGGGCATGGGGCGCAGCCGGCCGCGCGTCCACAGGCCCGCGTTCGTCGTGGCGGGCGCCTCCAGGTCGTCGCCGAGGCCGACGGCGCGGGCCAGGTCGACCGCCTCGGGACGGCGCGCCAGGATCGACTCGGCGCCCAGGTCGACCGGGACGCCCGCGATCTCGTCCGCGTACAGCTTCCCGCCCAGGCGCCCGGAGGACTCCAGCACGGTCACCCGTGCCACGCCGTCCTCCAGCAGGAAATGCGCCGCGGCGAGTCCGGAGACCCCGCCGCCCACGACCACCACATGCCCGGCCCGGGGCTGCGTATTGCTCATGGCTCCACTGTCTCAGACGCCGGAACGAGCCCTAACCGTGACCTCTTCGGGATCACGGACCCGAAACCCGCCCCGCGCCCCTCGCGTCGAATCGGCAACAGACGCAACGACCCCGGGGGGACGCCCTGTGAGCACGTCAACCACCACCGCCCGCAGACCACTTGCCGCCGTCCTCGGCGCCCTGGCACTGGCCGCCGCCCTCACGCTCACCGGCTGCGGCGCCGACAGCACCGACAGCAGTTCCAGCGAGGCGGGCGGCAAGGCGGGCGCCGCCGCACCCGACCTGGCCGAGCGTCCCGGCGCGCAGACCGCGGCCACCGGGGCGGACGGCGACGCGAAGAACGCCACCGGCAAGGGGTCCGGCACCGGGGCGGGAAGGACCCCGACCCTGGCGCAGTCCTACATCGTGCGCACGGCGACGCTGACGGTCGAGGCCAAGAACGTCTCCGGCGCCGTGGCCAAGGCGCGCACGCTCGTGGAGGGGACGGGCGGCTACGTCGGCAACGAGAGCACCAGCCTGGACGACGACGGCCGCGAGTACTCCACCATCACCCTCCGCGTGCCGCCGGACGGCTACGACCGGGTGCTGCGCGACCTGTCGGAGCTGGGCACGCTGCGCAACCGCAAGGTGGACGCCCAGGACGTCACCGGCCAGGTCGTGGACGTCGAGAGCCGGCTCAAGACGCAGCGGGCGAGCGTGGCGCGGGTACGGGAGCTGATGGACCGGGCGACGAGGCTCAGCGACATCGTCTCCCTGGAGAGCGAACTCAGCTCCCGCCAGGCCGACCTGGAGTCGCTGGAGGCCCAGCAGGCTTCGCTCAAGGAGCGGACCGGGATGGCGACGATCACGCTGGAGGTGCAGGAGCCGGCCGTCAAGGAGGCGCCGGAGAAGGAGGACGACGGCTTCTGGGCCACCGTGGGCAGCGCCTTCGGCAGCGGCTGGCACGCCTTCTACCTGACCCTGCGGGCCCTCCTGGTCGCCCTCGCCGTGCTGGCCCCGTTCGCGGCGCTGGCCCTCCTCGGCTACCTGGGCTTCCGGCTGCTGCGCCGGGTGCTGCCCGCCCGGCGCCCCGTCGCCGCGCCCCCGCAGCCGGTGACCGTGCCCGCGCCGATCGGTGCGGGCGACGGCGGGGCACAGCCGCGGGAGTAGCGGCGGACCCCGGTGTCCCCGCGCCGGGCGGCGCGGGGACACCGCCGTCAGCGGGCCGTCTCGGTGTGGACGAAGTCCACGAGACGGGTCAGGGCGTCGGGGTCCGTGGTGGGCAGGACGCCGTGGCCCAGGTTGAAGATGTGGCCCGGGGCGGCTCCGGCCGAGTACAGGACCTCGCGGGTCTTCTTCTCCACCGCCTCGCGCGGGGCGAAGAGCACCGCGGGGTCCAGGTTGCCCTGGAGCGCCTTGCCGGGGCCGACCCTGCGGGCGGCCTCGTCCAGCGGGACGCGCCAGTCCACACCGACCACGTCCGCGCCGGCCTCGCCCATGAGCCCGAGCAGCTCGCCGGTGCCGACGCCGAAGTGGATGCGGGGCACGCCGTAGTCCGCGACGGCCCGGAAGACCTTGACGGAGGCGGGCATGACGTAGCGCCGGTAGTCCTCGGGGGCGAGCGCGCCGACCCAGGAGTCGAAGAGCTGCACCGCGCTGGCGCCGGCCTCGATCTGCACCTTCAGGAAGGCCGAGGTGATGTCCGCGAGGCGGTCCAGGAGCTCCGCCCACAGCTCGGGCTCTCCGTACATGAGGGCCTTGGTGCGCTCGTGGTTGCGCGACGGACCGCCCTCGACGAGGTAGCTCGCCAGGGTGAAGGGCGCGCCCGCGAAGCCGATCAGCGGCGTCGTGCCGAGTTCACCCGTGAGCATGCCGATCGCCTCGGTGACGTACTTGACGTCGTCCGGGTCGAGCGGCCGCAGGCGCTGCAGGTCCTCCCTGGTGCGGATGGGCTGCTCGACGACCGGGCCGACGCCCGGCTTGATGTCGAGGTCGAGCCCGATGGCCTTGAGCGGCACCACGATGTCGCTGAAGTAGATCGCCGCGTCGACCTTGTGCCGCCGTACGGGCTGCAGCGTGATCTCGGTGACGAGGTCGGGCCGCATGCACGACTCGAGCATGGGGATGCCCTCGCGCAGCTTGAGGTACTCGGGGAGGGAGCGCCCGGCCTGGCGCATGAACCACACGGGGGTGTGCGGCACGGGCCGGCGCCGGCACGCCAGGATGAAGGGGGAAGCAGCGGTCTGCTGGTGCGCACTCACCCCCGAATCTTCGCATGCGCCAAGTGGGCGACCCGCCCGACCGGGTGTCCTCCCTCACTGCGGGCCCCCTTCGGCCTACGCTTCCGGGCATGGCAGCGGCTCATGGGCACCTCTCGGACGGGAACGACGCCCCCCTCCCGTTCCAGCACGCGGTCGACGCACTGCTGCGCGCCCGGGTACGGCACGAGGTGGAGCTCGATCCGGTGCCCCCGCCCAAGCGCCTGGCACCGCACGCGTACGCCCTGGAGGCGGCGGTCGTCGTCGACGACGAGGAGATCGGGGACGGGCGCCTGGTGCTGCTCTACGACCCCGACGGGCAGGAGGGCTGGCACGGCGCCTTCCGGCTGGTCACCCTCGTCCGGGCGGAGCTGGAGCCGGAGATCGCGGCGGACCCGCTGCTGCCCGAGGTCAGCTGGTCGTGGCTGACCGGTGCCCTGGAGGGCCGCGGCGCGGCCTTCACCGCGGCGGGCGGCACGGTCTCGCGCAGCTCCTCGCACCACTTCGGCGCCCTGGCCGGGCGGGAGGACTCCACCCGCATCGAGATCCGGGCCTCGTGGACGCCGCTCGCCGTGAATGGCGGCGTACCGGACATGGCCACCCACCTGGCGGCCTGGTGCGACCTGGTGTGCACCTGCGCGGGGCTGCCGCCGGCGCCCTCGGACCCCTCCTGCCCCCAGCCGGGCGGCGGCCCCTCGGTGGTGCCGCTGCCGAAGCGGCGCGGTCCGCAGCAGACGCGCTGAGGGCCGCCGCGCCCGCGCTGACCATTCGCTTTACCGCCGTCAACAAGGTCTGACACCCGGTGACCGCGATCTTCACACCTTCGATCGACCCTGGTCGACAGCGCGTCCGAATTGCCGGAATTGTTACTAAACAAGTCGTGATCATTCTCTAAAGCCGGGCGAAGTTGCTGCCGAAGGAACCTGTGACCCTTCCCGCCAATGTCCCAGGAGGCCCGGTGTCGGTTCTTCTCGAGCACCCCACAAGCCTGGTCGCCTACCGCCCCAACAAGCCGACGGCGATGGTGGTGGTCGCCGATCCCCGCGTACGTTCCACCGTCACGCGCCACTTGTGGGCGCTCGGAGTACGCGACGTGATCGAGGCGTCCTCCATCGCCGAGGCAAGGCCCCGGGTGGGCACCCCCCGAGACATCTGCGTCGCCGACGTACACCTCCCCGACGGCTCCGGGCTGACCCTGCTCGCCGAGACCCGGGCGGCGGGCTGGCCCAACGGCCTGGCCCTGTCCGCCGCCGACGACATCGGAGCCGTGCGCAACGCCCTCGCGGGCGGTGTGAAGGGCTACGTCGTCACCGGCACCCGCACCAACCTCGGCATCCCGGGCCGCCCCGGCGCCGTACCCCTCGGCCCGGCCGGCCAGCGGCTGCAGCGCCGCCCACCGGGTGCCCCCGGCCACGGCGGCGGCTACCGCGAACTGTCCGGCCGCGAGGTGGAGGTGCTGCGGCTGGTCGCGGAGGGCCAGTCGAACAAGGCGATCGGCGTCTCCATGGGGCTGTCGGCGCTGACCGTGAAGAGCCACCTGGCCCGGATCGCCCGCAAGCTGGGCACCGGTGACCGCGCGGGCATGGTCGCGGTAGCGCTGCGTACCGGCATCATCCACTGATCGAAGTCATATCCCGCGTGCGCCCGCCGACGGAACGTTCCGTCGGCGGGCGGCTGCTGTACACAGATACTCTTGACTGGTGACCGACGCCCGAGAGACCGCAACAGAAGCACCCCCGGCGCCGGTCCCGCTGCTGGACCCGCGCGAGGGAATCCCGCCGGTGACCGCCAGCCCGGAGGCCTTCGCCGACATCGTCGCGGCTTTCGCCGCGGGCTCCGGACCTGTCGCCGTCGACGCCGAGCGCGCATCCGGCTACCGCTACGGTCAGCGGGCCTATCTGGTCCAGCTGCGCCGCACCGGGGCAGGGACCGCGCTGATCGACCCCGTCGCCTGTCCGGACCTGTCGGCGCTGAGCGCCGCGCTCGACGGCACGGAATGGGTGCTGCACGCCGCCACGCAGGACCTGCCGTGCCTCGACGAGGCCGGCATGCGGCCCGCCCGGCTGTTCGACACCGAGCTGGCCGGCCGCCTCGCCGGGTTCGCCCGGGTCGGGCTCGGCGCGATGGTGGAGAACGTCCTCGGGTACGCCCTGGAGAAGGGCCACTCCGCCGTCGACTGGTCGACCCGGCCGCTCCCCGAACCGTGGCTGCGGTACGCCGCGCTCGACGTCGAGCTCCTGGTCGACCTGCGCGACGCGCTGGAGGAGGAACTGCGCGCCCAGGGCAAGCTGGAGTGGGCACTGCAGGAGTTCGCGGCCATCGCCGCGGCCCCGCCGCCCCCGCCCCGCGTCGACCCCTGGCGCCGCACCTCCGGCATGCACAAGGTGCGCCGGCGCCGTCAGATGGCGGTCGTGCGGGAACTGTGGAACCTCCGGGACCGGCTCGCCCGCGAACGGGACGTCTCCCCCGGCCGGGTCCTCACCGACGCCGCGATCGTCACCGCCTCGCTGGAGGCCACCCCCAACGCGCACGCGCTGGCCGCGCTCCCGGGGTTCGGACATCGCATGGGGCGGCGCCAGCTGGAGCAGTGGCAGGCCGCGATCGACCACGCCCGCAGCATCCCCGAGCGCGACCTCCCGCAGCCCGGCCCCGCCTACACCTGGCTCTTC
>NZ_JARAVO010000343.1:0-7324 GCF_033792805.1 Streptomyces sp. PA03-1a | reverse complement strand
GCCGAAGGCTGGGGGAGACGAGCGGCGGACCCGGGCACCGAACGATGTCGGGCCAAACCGCGAGCGCTGAGGACGTGCGCCGGCGCGGCCCCGACCCCAGACGAACAGAGCGCCGGCCCGCACTGACCGCGCCGGGCAATCGGGAGGACGGGCGGGGGAGAAACCGCAACCGCAACCACAACTGCGCCGCACCCGCACATGGACGCCCCAACCGTGTCAAGCCACGAAATGAAGGGGCGTGACCGGGAGCGGGCACGCACCGCCTACTGGAGGGAGTCCAGATACGCGGGCCGCACAGGCGGCCCCCGCCCGAGGGGAACTCCCATGCCGCACAAGATCTTGACCCGCCGCTTCTTCGCGCTCGCCGCCGCCTCCGCCTTCGTGACGGGAGGCGCGCTGCTGCCCACGACCGCGTTCGCCGATGATTCCGGGTCGTACTCGACGCTCCTCCACACCGACGACATGAGCCAGGTCGGTTCCGGCGGCTCGATCGGGTCCGACGGCTGGGACGGGGGTAACTGGGACCCGGGCCGCGGTGACCACGACGGGGACGGCTACGGCGGCGGCGTGGACACCGGCGACGACTGGCGCACGCATCCCGTCTGCTTCGCCGCCCCCTGCGAGCTGTGAGGCCTACTGGGCCTCGGGGGCCGGTGCCCGGTCGAGCGCAGCGAACTGCACCGCGAGGCCGTCGACGAGGGCGCGCAGGCCCGTCTCGAAGGCGCCCTCGTCCACCTGCGCCTGCCGCTGCGCGAGCAGGTGGGCCTGCCCGAGGTGCGGGTAGTCCGCCGGGTCGTACGCCGACGGGTCGTCGATGAACCCGCGCGCGAAGGACCCCAGCGCCGAGCCCGCCACGAAGTACCGCATGAGCGCGCCCACGCGGGTGGCGTGGGCCGGGGGCCAGCCGGCGGCGGTCATGCCGCCGAAGACCGCGTCGGCCATGCGCAGGCCCGCCGGACGGCGGCCCGGGCCCTGCGCGAGGAACGGGACGATCTGCGGGTGGGCGGCGAGCGCGGCGCGGTAGGAGCGGGCCCAGGCGACCAGGGCGTCGCGCCAGTCGCGGCCGTCGTCGAACATGGAGAGGTCGACCTCGCCGACGACCGCGTCGGCGACCGCGTCCAGGATCCCGTCCTTGGTCGTGAAGTGGTTGTAGAGGCTCGGCCCGCTGACGCCGAGCTCCGCCGCGAGACGGCGCGTGGAGACGGCCTGCAGTCCCTCCCCGTCCACGAGCGCGAGTGCCGTGGCGACGATGCGTTCTCGGCTGAGCAGGGGCTTGCGGGGGCGGGCCATGCGGCACATAGTAGAGGCTGCCGCCAGGAAACTAGCAGTGATAATTTAAAGCCGAACCGAGGTGCGCCGTGAATCTTGAGCTGTCCGAGGAGCAGGCCGCGGTCCGCGCGCTGGCCGCCGAGTTCGCCGAGCGCGAGATCGTGCCGCACGCGGCCGCGTGGGACCGGGCGGAGGGCGTGGACCGGGGCATCGTCAAGAAGCTGGGTGCCGTGGGCTTCCTCGGGCTGACCATCCCGGAGGAGTACGGCGGCTCGGGCGGCGACCACCTGGCGTACTGCCTGGTCACCGAGGAGCTGGGGCGCGGTGACTCGTCCGTGCGCGGGATCGTCTCCGTCTCGCTCGGGCTGGTGGCGAAGTCCGTCGCCCACTGGGGCACGGAGGAGCAGAAGCGGGCCTGGCTGCCCCGGCTGGCCTCCGGCGAGGCGGTGGGCTGCTTCGGGCTGACCGAGCCCGGCACCGGGTCGGACGCGGGCAGCCTGACCACGCGGGCCCGGCGCGAGGGCGGCGACTACGTGATCAACGGCGCCAAGATGTTCATCACGAACGGCACCTGGGCGGACGTGGTCCTGCTCTTCGCCCGCACCAACGACCTCCCCGGCCACAAGGGCGTCAGCGCCTTCCTCGTGCCCACCGGCACCCCCGGCCTCACCCGGCACGAGGTGCACGGGAAGCTGGGGCTGCGCGGCCAGGCCACGGCGGAGCTGGTGCTGGAGGACGTGCGCGTGCCGGCCTCGGCGATGCTCGGGCCCGAGGGGAAGGGCTTCTCGGTGGCGATGTCCGCCCTGGCCAAGGGCCGCATGTCGGTCGCCGCCGGGTGCGTGGGCATCGCGCAGGCGGCGCTGGACGCGGCCGTGGGCTACGCCAAGGACCGCGTGCAGTTCGGCAAGCCGATCGCCGGGCACCAGCTGGTGCAGGAACTGCTCGCGGACATCGCCCTGGACGTGGACGCGGCCCGGCTGCTGACCTGGCGGGTCGCCGACCTCATCGACCGGGGCCGGCCCTTCGCGGCGGAGTCGTCCAAGGCGAAGCTCTTCGCGAGCGAGGCGGCGGTGCGCTGTGCCAACAACGCGCTGCAGGTGTTCGGCGGCTACGGCTACATCGACGAGTACCCCGTGGGCAAGCTGCTGCGGGACGCCCGCGTGATGACCCTCTACGAGGGCACGAGCCAGATCCAGAAACTGCTGATCGGCCGGGAGCTGACGGGGATCGCGGCCTTCTGACGGGGCCGGCCGGCGCCGACCGACCGCTCGGTATCTAAGCGCTTGCTCAGCGTCCATGTAGGGTGTCCGCCATGGACGTGGAGGCGGAGCAGTCGGAGCGGACCGAGGCGTGGACCGGCATCACCCCTGATGCCGCCAGGCGGCTGGTGATCGCCGCGGTCGAGGCGTTCGCGGAGCGCGGCTACCACGCGACGACCACGCGCGACATCGCGGGCCGGGCCGGCATGAGCCCCGCGGCGCTCTACATCCACTACAAGACCAAGGAAGAGCTGCTCTACCAGATCAGCGTGGTCGGGCACCGGCTCTCCCTCGGGCTGCTCCAGGACGCCGCGGACGGCGCGGGCGGCCCCGCCGAACGGCTGGCCACGGCCGTGCGCTCCTTCGTCCGCTGGCACGCGGAGCACCACACCACCGGCCGCGTCGTGCAGTACGAGCTCGGCGCGCTCGGCCCCGAGCACTACACCGAGGTGGTGGAGCTGCGCCGGGAGAGCGAGGCCGCGGTCCGCTCGGTCATCCACGACGGCGTGCAGGCCGGGGACTTCGACGTGCCGGACGTCTCCGGGACCACCGTCGCGCTGCTGTCGCTCTGCATCGACGTGGCCCGCTGGTTCAACCCCGGCGGGCGCAGGACGCCGGACGAGATCGGCGCGCTGTACGCCGATCTCGCCCTGCGCATGGTCGGGTACGCGCCCCGTCAGAGGTAGAAGCGGACGACCGTCTCGGCCACGCACACCGGCTTGTCGCCGCCCTCCCGCTCCACGGTGATCGCCACGACGAGCTGGGCGCCGCCGGGGACCTCGCTCACCTCGGCGATCCGGCCGCCGGCCCGCAGCCGTGAGCCGACCGGCACGGGGGAGGGGAAACGGACCTTGTTCACGCCGTAGTTGACGCCCATCTTCACGCCCTCGACCCGCAGCAGCTCCGGGGTGAGGGACGGGATCAGCGACAGCGTCAGGTAGCCGTGCGCGATGGTGGTGCCGAAGGGGCCCTCGGCCGCCTTCTGCGGATCCACGTGGATCCACTGGTGGTCCCCGGTGGCGTCCGCGAACAGGTCGATCCGCTTCTGGTCGACCTCCAGCCAGCCGGTCGTCCCGAGGTCCTCCCCGATGGCGTCCTTCAGTTCGCCGACCGAGGTGAAGATCCTGGGCTGTCCCATGTCATGCCTCCCGTACTGTCCAAGCGCTTGCTCAGCATGGTCTCCGCGGAGGATCCGTGTCAACGCCCCGCACCCGGCGCGTATCAAGGGCCGTTCATCCGGTTTGTGACTATCTTTCATCTCCGTATGCCCCTGTTCGCGCCGGTGGAGGAGACGGAAGTGGCCGAGGCCCCCACGGAGACCAGCCCGTCCGACTGGCACCCGGTGGAGGTCCGAAGCGGCGGCGGCACCCCTTCCCCGGCGGCCGTCCGCACCGTCCTGCTGCGCCCCGCGACCTGGCCCCAGAGCTGGCTCGCCCTCGCCGTCTACTGGCTCGCCAGCCGGGTGGTCATGCTGGCCCTGCTGCGCAGCGGGCAGGGCGACATCGCCCGCGAGGTGCACTTCCTCTACCGCCACTGGAGCGAGGGCTTCGCGCACGGGACCTTCCCCGTGGGCGACGTGACCTGGCAGTACCCGCCCGGGGCCGCGCTGGTGATGCTCGCCCCGGCGCTGCTGCCCGGGCTCAGCTACCTGCAGGGCTTCGTCCTGCTGTCGCTCGCCGCCGACGCCGTCGTCCTGGTCCTCCTGCTGCGGGCCGGGACCGGCCGGCCCGGACGCAGCACGGCCGGTGCGTGGCTGTGGGCGCTCGCCCTGCCGCTGCTGATGCAGCTGCCCTACGCCCGGTACGACCTGATGGTCACCGTCGTCGCGGTCGGCGCGCTGCTCGCGCTGCCCGCGCGGCCGCGGCTCGGCGGCGCGCTCGCCGGACTCGCCGCCCTGATCAAGCTCTGGCCCGTGCTGACTGTGCTCGGCACCCCGCGCGGCCGGACCACCCGGCAGACCTGGACCGCGCTCGCCCTGTCCGCGGGCGGGCTGCTGCTGGTGCTGTGCACCGCGTTCCGCGGCGCCCTCGGCTTCCTGTCCGCACAGCACCACCGCGGGGTCGAGATCGAGTCCCTCGGCGGCACCTTCCTGCACGTCGCCGAGATGTTCGGCTGGCCGGGGCGCGTGGTCGCGCACTACGGGTCGCTGGAGTTCACCGGCCCGTACGTCGCCGAGATCACCACCGCCTCCCTGCTGCTCACCGGGGTCGCCCTGGTGTGGCTGCTGATGTGGCGCGTGAGGGCGGCCCGTTGGACCCCGGCCACTCCGTACGACGCGGCGCTCACCGCCGTGCTCCTGTTCACCGTCACCAGCCGGGTCATCAGCCCCCAGTACCTGGTCTGGCTGATCGGCCTCGGCGCGGTCTGCCTCACCGTGCGGCAGACCACCCAACGGCCGGTCGCCGCGCTGGTGCTGCTCGCCACCGCCGTCACCACGATCGACTACCCGCTGTTCTTCACGGACGTCACCGCCGCCACCTGGCAGGGCGCCGCCATCGTCGCGGTCCGCAACGCGCTGCTGGTCGCCGCCGCGCTCGTCTCCTGCGTACGGCTGTGGCGCACGAGTGTTCCGCACCGCAAGCGGCTCGCCGAGCTCCCGTAGAGTCGGCACGTGGCGAGGATCCCGGGCGAGCCCCGCGAACTGACCGTCGGCCAGCTGAGCGGGCGCAGCGGGGCCGCCGTCTCCGCGCTGCACTACTACGAGGCCCAGGGCCTGATCCGCAGCCGCCGCACAGCCGGCAACCAGCGCCGCTATACCCGCGACACCCTGCGCCGCGTCGCCTTCATCCGGGCCTCGCAGCGGGTCGGCATGCCACTCGCCGCGATCCGCGAGGCGCTGGACGGCCTGCCCGAGGGCCGCACCCCGGACCGGGCCGACTGGGCCCGGCTCTCTGCGGGCTGGCGAGCCGAACTCGACGCCCGCATCGACCGGCTCACCGCCCTCCGGGACAGCCTCGACGACTGCATCGGCTGCGGCTGCCTCTCCCTGGACCGCTGCGCCCTGTCCAACCCCGGCGACACGCTCGGCGACCAGGGACCGGGCGCGCGGCGGCTGCTCGGTACGGAGCCGCCGCCGCGCCCCGCGCCCGCTACCAGATCGCGGGCCTGCGGCCGGCCCACGGACGGGCCGCCTCCAGCTGCGCCGACAGCGAGATGAGCGTCGCCTCGTCCCCGTAACGGCCGCCGAACATCACACCGATCGGCAGCCCCTCCTCCGTCCAGTGCAGCGGCACGTTCACGGCCGGCTGACCGGTCGCGTTGAAGATCGGGGTGAACGGCGTGTAGGCGGCCAGCCCCGCGAACTCCGCCGCCGGGTCGTCGTCGTCCCGCAGGCCCGCGCTCCCGACGAACGCCGGGGGCTGTGCCAGCGTCGGGGTCAGCACCAGGTCGTACGAGGACAGCAGCGCGTCCGCGATCAGCTGCCCCAGCGCCCGGAACGCGTACAGCGACGCCGCGAAGTCCGGGCCGCTCACCTTGCCGCCCTCGGCACGCAGGTGCCGCGTGAGCGGCATCAGCAGCTCCTCCTGCTCCGGCGCCACCGGGTAGACGGTGGCCATCACGCCCCACACCCGGGTGAAGGCGTGCAGGATCGCGTCGTCGACGGGCAGTTCGATCTCGTCCACCTGGTGGCCGAGCCCGCGCAGCAGTTCCGCGGTCCCCTCGTACGCGGCGCGGCAGTCCGGGTGCAGTTCGACCCCGGGCACGGGGGGCTGCGGCAGCCCCACCACGCGCAGCGTTCCCGGCTCACGGGTGACGTACGAGGAGAAGGACTCACCGGGCGGCAACGACGGCGCGCTGTACGGGTCGCCCGGCATCGGGCCCGCCAGGACGTCGAGCAGGGCCGCCGCGTCCGCGACCGTACGGGCTATCGGGCCGCTGCCGCTCAGACCGCTGACGTCGTGCTGCACCGGGCCCGCGCTCACCCTTCCGCGGCTGGGCTTGATGCCGAACAGGCCGCAGACGGAGGAGGGTATGCGGATCGAGCCGCCGCCGTCGCTGCCCTGCGCGACCGGCGCCAGCCCCGCGGCGACCGCGGCCGCCGCGCCGCCGCTGGAGCCGCCGGCGGACCGCTCCAGGTCCCACGGGGTGCGGGCGGGTGGGGCGAGCTTGTTCTCGGTGTAGCAGGGCAGCCCGAACTCCGGGGTGTTGGTCTTGCCCAGCAGGACCGTCCCGGCCGCGCGCAGCTTGGCGGCGACGTGGTCGTCGACGTCCGGCACGTGGTCGGCGTACGCCTGCGAGCCGAGCGTGCAGCGCACGCCGGCCACGAAGTTGAGGTCCTTGACCGGAACGGGGACGCCGTGCAGCGGCGACAGCTGCCCTTGGCGGTCCTCGCGGCGGGCCGCGAGCGCCTCCGACTCGGCGTCGGCGGCCTGCTTGCGGGCGATCTCCGGGGTCACGGTGATGAACGCCCCGAGGGTGTCGTTGTGCCGGTCGACGCGGTCCAGATAGTGCTCGGCGAATTCCGTCGGGGAGACCTCCCCGGCCTTGATCGCCTTCCCCTGCTCCAGCGCCGTCAGATCGTGCAGCTCCGCCATGTGCCGGTCCCGTCCCGTCGCGCGAGGGTGTGCGTTGCCTGGGGTGGCATCGTCGCACCACGGCCGCGGGGGTGTCAGTAGCGCGGCGCGCGGTGCGCTTTGCGCTCCCGGGTGCGCTCTGTGGGGCCCGGTTGTCGTGTGCGGGTTGTCTCCGCCTGCGGCGGGCGGTTTCCCCGCCGCAGGCGGAGACAACCCGCACACGACAACCGGGCCCCACAGGAGGCAACCGGGAACGCAAAGCGGACCCGTCCCTTATAACAA
>NZ_JARAVO010000342.1:0-7371 GCF_033792805.1 Streptomyces sp. PA03-1a | reverse complement strand
CGCCACCCGGCGCGCGCTGCGCGTCGCGCTGCTCACCGGCACCGGCGGCGCCGCCGGTGCCGGTGAGCAGCGCGACGCGCAGCGCGCGCCGGGTGGCGGGGGAGCGCCGGGGCGGTGCCGTCCTGGTCCCGGCCCGGGGATCCGCGGCCCGGGGGTCCGCGGCCTGAGGCGCGGCCCGTCGCGGAGGCGGTCCGGTGCGGGGCAGCGCCTGGGTGTCAGGGCCGCCCTCCCGGGGCGGGGCGGCACCGCCGGCGGGGCGGAAGAGGCCGAGGGACTCCTCCCACGGCTCGTCCGGCCCTCCGGGCGTCTCCCGCGCGGTGATGATGCGCGTCGGCTCGATCATGCGGCGCCGCGGCGGTCCTCCGCCGGACGGGTTCGGCACAGCGGTCCCCCTGTTCTCCCCCCCCGTCATTCGTACTGGGCCGGCCACGCTAGGACCCGCGGGTGGGCCGAAGGCCCGGAATCGCCGAACGCGCCGCGCCCCGGGCTCCGTTGGGGTATGCGCGGTCACCGCCGACGGCGCCGCGAAGGAACCCTGACGACCTTGTGCCGGCCGGTCGCCTATCGTCGTGGCTGCGGAGACCGCTCCGCGGGTGACGGCACGAGTGGAGGACGACTGTGCGCTACCGGGACCTGGGACGCAGCGGGCTGCGGGTGTCGGAGATCGGCTACGGAGCCTGGGGGATCGGCGAGTCCGCGTGGGTGGGCGCGACCGAGGACGAGTCGCTGCGCGCCCTGAACCGGGCCGTCGACCTCGGGGTGAACCTCATCGACACCGCCCGCGGCTACGGCGAGAGCGAGCGCATCGTCGGACGGGTCGTCCGCGACCGCGCCCGGGCCGGTGACGAGATCCTCGTGGCCACCAAGGTGCCGCCGAAGAACCGCCTGTGGCCCGCCCCCGACGGCGTGGACCCGGCGGAGGCGTTCCCCGGCGACCACATCCGCGAGAGCCTCGAGACCAGCCTGCGGGCCGCCGGGCTCGACCACTTCGACGTGCTCCAGTTCCACGTCTGGAGCGACGAGTGGGTCGGCCGCGGGGACTGGGCGGAGACCGTCGCCGACCTGAAGAAGGAGGGCAAGATCCGGCTCTTCGGGGTGTCGGTCAACGACCACGAGCCGGACAACGCCCTCGCCCTGGTCCGCAGCGGGCTCGTGGACACGGTGCAGGTGGTCTACAACGTCTTCGACCAGGCACCGGCGGACGCGCTGCTCCCCGCCTGCCAGGAGCAGGGCGTCGGCGTCATCGTCCGGGTGGCCCTCGACGAGGGCGGCCTGACCGGCCGGATCACCGCCGGGACCACCTTCCCCGAAGGGGACTTCCGCAACCGCTACTTCCGTGACGACCGCCCCGCGCAGGTGGAGCGCCGCGTGGACGCCATTGTCGCCGACCTCGGCATCGACCCCGACGACATCGCGGAGACCGCCCTGCGGTTCGTGCTGAGCGCCCCCGCGGTCTCCACCGTCATCCCCGGCATGCGGTCGGTGCGCAACGTCGAGCGGAACACCGCGTTGAGCGACGGCCGGCCCCTGACGCCGGAACAACTCGCGGTCCTGGCCCGGCACCGCTGGGAGCGCAACTTCTACGGCTGACCGCCCGCAGCATGAACGCCCCCGGCGGGGGAAGGCGCGCTTCCGGACAGAACGGCTCGTTCACGGAGGTGACCATGTCAGCGTCGACGGCTCATGCCGACCCGCCGGGAGCGTTGCGGACCGATGTGCCGGCCCGGCTGGACCGGTTGCCGTGGACCCGCTGGCACTGGCGCATCGTCATCGGCCTGGGCACCGTGTGGATCCTCGACGGCCTCGAGGTCACCATCGTCGGCAACATGGCGGGCCGGCTGGCCGAGCAGGGCAGCGGCATCGACATCAGCACCGCCCAGGTCACCACGCTGGCGGCCGCGGTGTACGTCGCGGGGGCCTGCCTGGGCGCGCTGTTCTTCGGCAGGCTGACCGACCGGCTCGGCCGCAAGAAGCTGTTCATGGTGACCCTGGCCGTCTACCTCGCGGCCACGGCGGTCACCGCGGTGTCGTGGACCGCCTGGTTCTTCATCCTGTGCCGCTTCTTCACCGGCTTCGGCATCGGCGGCGAGTACGCCGCCATCAACTCGGCGATCGACGAGCTGATCCCCGCCCGGGTGCGCGGCCGGATCGACCTGATCATCAACGGCAGCTTCTGGATCGGCGCCGCCGTGGGCGCGTTCGCGTCCATCGCCCTGCTGGACACCTCGCTGTTCGCCGGTGACGTCGGCTGGCGGCTCGCCTTCGGCATCGGCGTCGTCCTGGGCCTGGTCATCCTGCTGGTGCGCCGTCACGTGCCGGAGAGCCCGCGCTGGTTGTTCACCCACGGACGGGCGGAGGAGGCCGAGCGCCTGGTCGCCGACGTCGAGCGCACGGTGGCCGAGGAGAGCGGCAAGCCCCTGCCGGAGCCGGGCGAGAGCATCCTCATCCGCCCCCGCGGCGAATTGGGCTTCCTCACCATCGCCCGCACCGTCACCCGCGAGTACCCGCGCCGCACGCTGCTCGGTCTCGCGCTCTTCTCCGGCCAGGCCTTCCTCTACAACGCCGTCACCTTCGGCTACGCGGTCATCCTCACCACCTTCTTCGACGTGCCGAACGGTGACACCGGCTACTACTTCGCCGTCATCGCGGTCGGCAACTTCCTCGGCCCGCTGCTGCTCGGTCACCTCTTCGACTCCGTGGGCCGCAAGCCGATGATCACCGGCAGCTACGTCGGCTCCGGCCTGCTCCTGTTCGGCACCGCCTGGCTGTTCCAGCAGGGCGCACTCAGCGCGGTCACCATGACGGCCTGCTGGACCGCGGTGCTGTTCCTCGCCTCCGCGGGAGCCAGCGCGGCCTACCTGACGGTCAGCGAGATCTTCCCGCTGGAGACCCGTGCGCTGTGCATCGCCTTCTTCTACGCCGTCGGCACCGCCCTCGGCGGCATCACCGGCCCCCTGCTCTTCAACGGCCTGGTCGGCAGCGGCGAGCCCGGCGACACCACCCTCGCCTTCTGCCTCGGCGCCGCCCTGATGACCCTCGCGGGCCTGGTCGAGGCGGCCATCGGGGTACGCGCCGAGCGGCGCAGCCTGGAGTCCCTGGCTGCCCCGCTCAGCGCCGTCGGGGAACCGGCGGGGACCACCTCCGGCGCCTCCGGAGCGCGCCCGTGAAGGGCGTCCCCGGCGACCCCGGGGGCGTATCGTCCGGTGGGTCGTAGGCAACCCAGGGGAGGACCCCCGTGCGAAAGATCATCCTGCAGATGGCGGTGTCCCTCGACGGCTACTTCGAGGGGCCCGACCGTGAGATCGACTGGCACCGCGTGGACGAGGAACTGCACCTCCACATGAACGAGCGGCTGAAGACGATGGGCGCCTTTCTGAGCGGCCGCGTCACCCACGAGCTCATGGCCGCCTACTGGCCCACGGCCGACGCCGACCCGCAGAGCAGCCCCGCCGAGGCGGAGTTCGCCGGGATCTGGCGCGACATGCCGAAGTTCGTGTACTCGCGGACGCTGGAGCGGGCCGAGTGGAACACCACGATCGTGCGCGACGTCGTCGCCGAGGAGGTCCTGGAGCTCAAGGCGCGGCCGGGCGGCGACCTGGTGCTCGGCGGTGCCGACCTCGCCGCCTCGTTCCTGCGGCTGGGACTGGTCGACGAGTACCGGATCTACGTCCACCCGGTCGTGCTGGGCCGGGGCAGGCCGGTCTTCCCCGACGCCGGCACGCTCACCGCCCTCCGGCTCGCCGGGACCCAGACCTTCGGCAACGGGGTCGTGCTGCTGCAGTACGACCGGGCCGACGCCGGACCGGGCGTCTGACCGGGCGTCTGAGCGGGCGCCTGACCGCCGCTAGAGCGCGCCGCGTTCCACGCAGCCGCGCAGGAACGCGGCCTGCCCGGCGTGCTGCAGGTCGTCCGACACCACGCTGACCAGCCGTACCGCCAGCGTCACCGGCGGATCCCAGCTGGTGTCGACGACGCGTGGGAAGTCCGTCTCGCGGAGCGTCCGCAGGTAGCCCAGGGTGTGCTCGTACACCGCGTCGTGGTAGCCGGTCAGCAGCTCGCCCGACGCGACGCGCAGCGCGGCGACGTCCTTGGGGCGGTGGCCGTACCCGGTGTCGTACGGCGCGAAGGGCAGGCCGAAGCGGTCGGCCCAGCCGCCGTCGGTCCACAGCTGCCCGGTGCCCGCGACGCCGGCCACATGGTCGTCCTGAATGCGCGTCAGGTGCCAGATCAGCCAGGCGATCGAGTTCGCCCCCTCGTCGGGCCGCGCGTGCAGGCCGTCCAGGGGCATGCCGTCGACGGCCTCGTGCACGGTCTCCTGGATCCTGCCGAAGGCGTCGGCGAGCAGATCTGCGCTCTTCATGCGTGCTCCCTCGGTTCCTGTGCCGGGCGGTCCCCGCTGCCGCTCCGCCCACGCTAGGCGTGCCGCCCCGCCGCGGCCACCAGACACTCCAGCACGCGGCGCAAGGGCGGCTGCCCGGCGGTGCCGGCGGCCAGCAGCGCCGAGACCGTACGGGTCACCGGGTGCGCGGGCGGGTGCAGGCTGACGCCGTCCAGGGCGGCGGGCAGTGCCAGCCGAGGGACGAGCGCGACACCCGCACCGGCCGCGACGAGGGCGGTGAGCACCGAGAAGTCACTGGCCAGCGCCACCGGCCGGGGCACGAATCCGGCCGCGCCGCAGGCCCGCCGGGTCAGCTCGTGGCAGGAGGTGTCCGGTCCGGGCATGAGCCATTCCTGCCCGGCGAGGAGCGCCAGGTCGAGGGCCTCGCCCGGGCCCAGGCCGTGTTCGGCGGCGAGCGCGGGAGGAACGGCGAGCAGCACCGGGTCCTCCATCAGATGGTGCTGCTCGCAGCCGGCGGGCACCTCGCGCGGGAGCAGGCTGTACGCGTGGACGACGGCGATGTCGGCCTCACGGCGCCGCAGCAGCTCCACCGCCGCGGCGGGTTCGTGCTCGGCGATCCTCAGCCCGGTCGACGCACCGGCATCCCCGCCGGCGAGCAGCCGCCACACCTCCGGCATCAGGGTGCGCGCCGCGGACGGGAAGGCGGCGACGCGGACGGGGCCGCCGGCGCCCCCGCGGAGCCTGTCCAACGCGGCCTCGGCGGAGGCGAGATCGCCGAGGATCACCTCCGCGTGCTCCACCAGCAGTCGCCCGGCCGGGGTCAGCCGCAGCGTGCGGCCCCGCTTCTCCAGGACCGGGACCCCGGTCTCCCGCTCCAGCGCGGCGAGTTGCTGGGAGACGGCGGGGCCGGTCAGATGCAGTGCCTCGGCGGTCGCGGCGACCGTGCCGTGCACCGAGAAGGCCCGCAGCAGGCGCAGCCGGCGGACGTCGAGCATAAAGCCCACCTTCTCGTTTTCGGAAGAAAGGGTAACTGGATCTTTTCCATCCTAGTCGGGACAGTGGGACACGTGAAGCCTCCCGCCCCCTCGCCCCGTGTCCTCGCCCTCGCCGGCACCGTCGTGCTGTGGGCCTCGGCGTTCCCCGCCATCCGCGTCGGCCTGGAGGGGCTGGGGGTCGCCGGTCTGTCCTTCCTGCGGCTGGCCGTGGCGTCCGCCGCGCTCGCCGTGGCCGCACCCCTGCTCGGCGTCCGCCGGCCACGGCGGCGCGACCTGCCGCTCATCGCGTTGTGCGGCCTGACCGGCATGGCCGCGTACCAACTGCTGCTCAACTGGGGCGAGGTTCACGTCCCCGCGGGCACCGCCAGCCTGCTGGTCGCCATCGCCCCCGCCTTCAGCGTGTTCCTCGCGACGGCCTTCCTCGGCGAA
The DNA here is from genome assembly GCF_033792805.1 of Streptomyces sp. PA03-1a. Lineage (NCBI taxonomy): Bacteria > Bacillati > Actinomycetota > Actinomycetes > Kitasatosporales > Streptomycetaceae > Streptomyces > Streptomyces sp. PA03-1a. Next base: position 1,608 of record NZ_JARAVO010000342.1, on the reverse strand, counting down.
CCGCTGACCCGCACCGTCGTGGCGGGCAGCCTCGTGGCGATCGGTGGGGCCGCCGTCATCGCCCTCGCCCGCGGCGGCGCGCACTTCACCGCGGGCGCGCTCGTCGTCCTCGGCGCCGCCGTCGTCCAGGGCGTCTACCACGCCGCCACCAAACCGCTGCTGCGCCGCCACACCGGACTGGAGGTGGCCTGCTACGCCATGTGGGCCGGCACCCTGATGCTGCTGCCACTCGCCCCCGGCACCGTGCGGGCGGCGGCCCACGCCCCCGGCCCGGCCCTCGCCTCGGCGGTCTACCTCGGCCTGCTGCCGTCCGCGCTGGGTTTCGTGATCTGGGGGTACGCGGTCGCCCGGCTCAGCCTCGCGACCTCGACGGCGGCGCTGTACCTCGTACCGCCGGTGGCCCTCCTCGTCGCCTTCGTGTGGCTCGGCGAGATCCCCCGGCCCACCGAACTGGCGGGCGGGGCGATCGGCATCGCGGGCGTCGTCCTGATCAACCGCGGGCGGCCCGGGGCGTCCGGGGCCGGCCGGGCCGCGCGTCAGCGGACCGCGAGGACCAAGGTCACGACGTAGTTCTCCTCGACCACGCCGTCCGGGAAGTGCCGCAGCAGGCGCTCCCGTTCGGCGGCGAGGAAGGCGCCGGCGCGTTCCTCGCCGAGCACCAGGAAGGCCGACTGGGTGCCGACGTTCGCCAGGTGCACCTCGACGGGCACCCGCCGGGACCACGGCAGCCGGTGCTCGGCGAAACCCGGCCCGCCCGGCAGCCGCCCCGAGCGGGGATGGGACAGCTTCCCGAAGAAGCCGCCCAGCCGGTCCTGCTCGCCGGCGATCCACGGCACCGACACGTCGGGGTCGTTGCGCCACAGCGCGAACGCGCCGCCCGGCCGCAGCACCCGCAGCGCCTCCGGCACCGACCGCCGCGGATCGGTCCAGTGCCAGGCCTGCGCGTACGTCACGAAGTCGAAGGCGCCGGAGGCCAGTGGCAGCCGGTCGCCGTCCCCGCGCACCAGGGCGACGTCCGGCAGGTTGCGGCGCAGCTCCGCGGCCATGCCGTCGCCCGGCTCCACGGCCACCACCCGGGCGCCGCGCTGGTGCAGCAGCGCGGTGGCGATGCCGGTCCCCGCGCCCACGTCGGCGACCAGGGCACCGTGCAGCCGGTGCCCCGCCAGCTCCTCCACGGCGTCGAGGAGGGCCGGCGGGTACGAGGGACGGTTCGCGGCGTACCGTCCGGCGGCCCGGTCGAAGGCGCGGGCGCGAGGTGAGCTGGTCATACCTCCATGATCCTCCGCCCCGGCCCGCTCGTGGCGCCCGGTCAGTCCCAGCCTCCTGGGCCGTAGCCCCCGCCGGCTCCCGCGGCGGGACGGATCCACCGCGTGGCCAGGAAAGCGAGGCAGCTGACGGCGACGATCAGCAGACCGGGGCCGATGCCGCCCCCGCTGCCGATCGCGCCCAGCGACGTCTGATCGCTCGCGGTGCCCGGGTAGACCGGCGCACCACCCGGCGCCGTCGGGGCGGCAGGGGCCCCCGGGGCCGCCTGCTGCCCGCCCTGACCGTTGCCGGAGCCGCCTGTGCCGCCGGAGCCGCCCCCCGCGCCCCCGCCCGCCTCACGGG
>NZ_JARAVO010000341.1:0-7381 GCF_033792805.1 Streptomyces sp. PA03-1a | reverse complement strand
TTACATTCCGAACCCGGAAGCTAAGCCTTTCAGCGCCGATGGTACTGCAGGGGGGACCCTGTGGGAGAGTAGGACGCCGCCGAACAAATTTTGAGCCCCGGCCCCCGAGTTTAATCACTCGGGGGCCGGGGCTTTTTTGCGTACGATCGCGGTATGACGAGCTACACGATACGTGCATCCCGGCCCGACGAGTGGCGTGCCCAGCGGGCCCTGCGGCTGGAGGCGCTCAAGGACCCCGCCAGCAGCGTGGCCTTCGTCAACACGCACGACACCGAGGCCGCGTTCACCGACGAGGTGTGGCAGCAGCGGGGACGGACGCAGGCGTTCATCGCGGAGGACGAGGCCGGCGAACGCGTCGCGAACGTGGCCGTACTCGTGGAGACGGGCGAGGAGTTCGCCGTGCCCCAGACGCATCTGGTCGGCGTCTACGTACGGCCGGAGTTCCGGGGCGGGGCGTTGGCCGCGGAATTGCTGGGTGCGGCGATCGAGTGGTCGTGGCAGCTGCCGGAGCAGGTGCGGCGCGTGCGGCTGTGGGTGCACGAGGACAACCACCGGGCGCAGGCCTTCTACAAGCGGCTCGGCTTCGTCAGGACGGGGAGGACGATGGCGTTCCCGCTGGACGAGTCGCAGACCGAGTACGAGATGGAGCTGGAGCGCCCGTAGGGAGCGCGCTAGGGCAACCGCACCGCGTCCGGGACCTCTTCGAGGAGCGCGGGGGGCTGGGTGCCGAGGACGAGGCGGGTGTCGGCGCGCTGCCACAACGGCCCTCGCCAGTGGTCGCGGGCCTGTTCGGGGGAGCGGAGCACGGCCAGGGTGGGCAAGCCCGCCGAGGTGCCGGTGGCCAGGAGGTCGGGGAGCTCCGGGATCGGCGCGAGGGCGGCGATGTCGTCCAGCACGAGGGTCATTGGTGGGTCGAGCCGACCGGAGGATGACCCTGCGGCCATGCGCCGGCCGTGCTCGACCACGCTGGAGACGAGTGCGGTGAGCAACGGCATTGCACCCGGGTGGGTTCGCGGATCCTCGTTGGGTTCGCCCACCACATAGAGCGTGCCCAGATCCTTGAGGAATGACTCCAGCTCGAGGCCGTCGGCGCGTCCCGGATTGCAGGCGTCCCGGATGTGGACGGAGTTGAGGGACTCCAGGGCGCGGTGGACGAGGGCCTGGGCGGCGTCGCGGCGGTGGGTGTGGGCGTGGAGGACGGACTCGAGCTCCCCGCTCCAGCCGGAGGCGGCCTTGGAGTGCGTGCGCAGGATGCGGACGGCGTCCTGGCCGGAGGTGCCGCCCGCCCAGCGGTGCACCTGGCGGAAGGGCTGGCCGTCGACGGCGGCGGCGTGCAGCCAGCAGCGCAGGAGGGTCTCGGCGGCGTCGAACATCGCGGCGTCGACCGCGGCGCGCGGCCGTACCGGGAAGAGCAGGGCACGCGCGCGGATGACGGCCGTGGGGACGTCCTCGCAGCCCGAGTGCGGGGCCCAGCGGAGCCGGGCCGGGGTGTCCACCAGGTGGGCCGGGTCGTAGACGTGGACCGGGCCGAGCTTGGCGCGGTTGCCGACGGTCTGGTGAAAGGTGTCCGGGTCGGCGGTGGTGACGAGGACCGGGCCCGCCGCGTTGAGGACGGACGGCTGGACGAGGCGCTTGCCCTTGTCGCTGCGGAGGGCGGCGAAGGCGGCGTAGGTGCGGGTGAGTTCGCGGTCGATGGTCACCGACGGAGCCGCGGGGCCGGCGGCGGGGACGCCGGTGGCAGGCCCCACCGGTACGGGTTCAGGCTCGGGGGCGGCCGGCTCAGGGGCCTCCACGGGCCGCTGCGCGGCCTGGCGGGTCCGGATGGGGGTCCCCGGCTCCACGGCAGCCTCCGCGGCCTTCTGGACGGCCGTACGGCGTGCCGCGCGGCGCAGCCGGGTGCGGGCGACGACGCCCATCACGAAGACCGTGAGGACGAAGAGCACCATCAACTGCCCGATGAACACACCCCAGAACAGCCCGGAGCCGGGCAGCCCCGCCGTCGGGGCGGGCCGCCAGGCCCCGGCGATGTCGTGGGGGTCGGCGATGAGGTGGCGCATGGCCACGGGCGTGCGCGTGAAGTGGACCTCGGCCGGCCACGCCCCGTGGGAGACGAGGCCGGCTATCCCCGTGCCCGTCCACACCAGGACGGTCATGCCGAGCAGGAAGCCCATGACGCCGAGGATCAGCCCGTCCGGGATGCCGCCCTCGCGCTCCTGTCCGTGGTGCTGCGCTCTCGCCATGGTCAGGTCCCCGTTCAGGCCACCGCGTCGTCGGCCAGCTGCTTGTCGAGGGAGACCCGGGGCTCGTCGATCCCGTCCGCCCTGTCGTCCTCGTCGGCCGAGGCCTCGGTCATGGCGCGGTCGGTGTAGACCAGCGGCCGTTCGGTCTCCGTGATGAGGTGCTTGACGACCTGCACGTTGCCGTTGACGTCCCAGACGGCGATGCCGGGGGTGAGGGTGGGGATGATCTCCACCGCCCACCGGGGCAGGCCCAGCACCCGGCCGGTCGCGCGCGCCTCGTCGGCCTTCTGGGCGTAGATGGTGCGCGTGGAGGCCATCTTGAGGATCGCCGCGGCCTCCTTGGCGGCGGCGCCGTCCACCACGTCGGACAGGTGGTGGACGACGGCGACGAAGGACAGGCCGAGACGGCGGCCGAACTTCAGCAGTCGCTGGAAGAGCTGCGCGACGAACGGGCTGTTGATGATGTGCCAGGCCTCCTCGACCAGGAAGATGCGTTTCTTCCGGTCGGGGCGGATCCAGGTGTGCTCCAGCCAGACGCCGACGATCGCCATGAGGATCGGCATGGCGATGGAGTTGCGGTCGATGTGGGACAGGTCGAAGACGATGAGCGGGGCGTCGAGGTCGATGCCGGCGGTCGTCGGGCCGTCGAACATGCCACGCAGGTCGCCGTCGACGAGCCGGTCGAGGACGAGGGCCACGTCCAGGCCCCAGGCGCGGACGTCCTCCAGGTCGACGTTCATCGACTCGGCCGAGTCGGCCATGGGGTGCCGCAGCCGGTCCACGATGTCGGTGAGGATCGGCTGGCGGTCGGTGACCGTGTCGTGGACGTACGCGTGGGCGACCTTCAGCGCGAAGCCGGAACGCTCGTCCAGGCCGCGGCCCATCGCGACCTCGATGATCGTGCGGAGCAGGGCGAGCTGGCCCGTGGTGGTGATCGCCGGGTCGAGCGGGTTGAGCTTGATGCCCCCGTCGAGGGCCGCCATCGGGTCGAGGCGGATGGGCGTTATTCCGAGGGCCTTGGCGATGAGGTTCCACTCGCCGACGCCGTCCTCGCCCTGCGCGTCCAGGACGACGACCTGGCGGTCGCGGAAGCGCAGTTGCCGCAGGACGTACGTCTTCTCCAGGGCGGACTTTCCGTTGCCGGACTCGCCGAGGACCAGCCAGTGGGGGGCGGGGAGTTGCTGCCCGTACAGCTGGAACGGGTCGTAGATGTAGCCCTTGCCGGAGTAGACCTCGCGGCCGATGATCACGCCGGAGTCGCCGAGGCCGGGTGCGGCGGTCGGCATGTAGACGGCCTGGGCCTGGCCCGTGGAGGTGCGGACGGGGAGCCGGGTGGACTCCACCTTGCCGAAGAGGAAGCTGGTGAAGGCGTCGGTGATCGCTGCGAGGGGGTCCAGCATGGCCATGGGTGGAGAGCCTCCTCGGCGTCAGCGGTCGTCGCGCCTGGGGCGCAGGCTCCGGCGTGGCATCGTTGTCCCTGTCGTCCTTCCCATTAGCGCCGTCCCTGGAGACGGTGCGTCAAGTGCGCACAGGCGCATGGTGCTACCTCCCGGCCCCTCAGCGGCGGATGCCGGTCGCGAACGGAAGCGTGTTGACGAACGCCCGGTGGTGTTCGCGGTCGCACCACTCCAGCTTGAGGTACGACTTGCCCGCGGAGGCGCGGATCGTGCGCTTGTCGCGCGCCAGGGCCTCCGGGGAGCGGGAGGAGACCGTGATGTAGCCGACCAGGTTGACGCCCGCGGCTCCGGAGGCGAGGTCCTCGCCGCGCTGGTCGATGCGGGTGTGGTGGGCGAGGTCGCGGGGGTCGACGACGCGGTTCATCTTGGCGGCGCGGCTGGCCTCGGCGTCGTCGTTGGTCTTCTCGGTGAGCATGCGCTCGATGGCGACGTCGGTCGGTTCGAGGTCCATGCAGACGGCGACGGTGCGGATCACGTCCGGGGTGTGGACCAGCAGCGGGGCGAGGAAGTTGACGCCGACGGGGGTCAGCGGCCACTCCTTGATCCAGGCCGTGGAGTGGCACCAGGGGGCGCGGGTGGCCGACTCGCGGGTCTTGGCCTGGAGGAAGGTCGGCTCGGTGGCGTCCAGTTCTGCGGGCCAGGCGTTGCGCCGGGTCATCGCCTGGATGTGGTCGATCGGGTGGTCCGGGTCGTACATGGAGTGGATGAGCGACGCCAGCCGCGCCTGGCCGAGCGGTTGCCGGACCCGGATGTCGGCTTCGGTGAGGCGGGCGCAGATGTCGGTGAGTTCGCGGGCCATGACGGCGGCGATGCCGGCGTCCTTGTCGAGGGACTTGCGGGCGCCGCCCGCGGCGCGGGCGATGGCGTTGCCCTCGGCGGCGAGCTCGCGGCTGTAGTGCATGCACGCGACGAGGTAGGCGCGGTGCTGCTCGGACGAGGTCGACACCATCGACTGCAGCTGGTCGTAGGAGTCCTTGAGCCACTGCTCGGCCCGGTCGTCGCCGCGCTGGGCGACGTCCTTGGCGTGGGCGTCGGGGTCGGCGGGGAGGGTGCGGGCGAGCATCTGCAGCCGGGTGACGAAGCCGTCGCCGTTGGCCACGTGCTTCAGCAGGGTGCCGAAGCGTTCGACCAGGGCCTCCTGGTCCTCGCTGTCGCGCAGGCCGACGCCGGGGCCCTCGATCTCGATGGCGGCGGTCACGGTGCGCCGGTCGACGTGCAGCAGCACGGCGATCTCGTCCGGGCCGAAAGGTGCCGACAGCCAGGTGATGCGGCCGATGCCGGGGGGCGGTCCGATCTCCACCTCGCGGCCGTCGAGCCGGGTGCCGGACTCGGCGGCGGTGGAGCGGTACGTCGCGGCCGACCGCAGTGTGCGGCGGTAGCTGCGGTTGATCTCGAACCAGCGGTAGAAGGTGCGGCGCCGGTAGGGCATGTAGACGGCGGCGAAGGCGAGCAGCGGCCAGCCCGTCAGGCCGAGGATGCGCAGCGGCAGCACGGGGATCAGCAGGCCGCTCATCATGCCGAGGAACGCGCCGACGATGATCAGGGCGATCTCACCGGTCTCGCGGTTCTTGCCGACGATGGCGTTGGGACGTGCCTTGCCGATCAGGTACGTCCGGCGCTGCTGCGGTGCGGCGTAGGGCTGGGACGTCACCGGCTTTCGCCTCCTGCTGTCTTGCTGGTGGTTCCGCCGCCGTTGCCGCGGTCAGGGTTCGTGCGCGGCGCGGGGGCCGGCGCCGGCGCGGTGCCGTTGCGGCTGCTGTGCGCGGCGATGCCGCTGGGCACGGCGTTCGTGGGCTGTGCGCCGCCGCCCGAGGCCTGCTCCTGGGGGCCGCCGCGGGTGCTGTGCGTCTTGATGCCCTGCTTCACCAGCGCGGCCGGGGAGGAGATGACGGCGGCGGCCTGGGACTCGGCGCTCGCCTTGCGGTTGCTGCGGAGGCTGGCCACGTCGTCGCCGAAGCCGGGGACGAAGCGGTAGATCATCGCGCTGGCGAAGATGGCCAGCAGGATGATGGCCAGACCCGATACGACGGCGCCGAACGCGGTGGGCCCGTCGGAGCCGCTGAGCGCGCCCGCGAGGCCCAGCACGACCACGATCACCGGTTTGACGAGGATCACCGCGATCATGATCCCGGCCCAACGGCGCACGTGGTGCCACATGTTCTTGTCGACCAGGCCCGAGTACACGGCGGTGCCGAGCAGCGCGCCGACGTACAGCAGGGCGGCACGGATGACGAGTTCGAGCCACAGGACGCCGGCGGCGAGCACGGACACCAGGGAGACCACGATCAGCATGATCGGGCCGCCGCCGATGTCGGAGTCCTTGGTCAACGCGTCCTGGAACGAGCCGAAGAACGTGTCGGTGCCGGCGGAGGTGCCCGAGGCGATGACCTCCGTGATGCCGTCGGTGGCCGACACGACGGTGTAGAGGATCAGCGGCGTGAAGGCGGAGGCGATCACGGTGAGCCAGAGGAAGCCGACCGCCTCGGTCAGCGCCTCGGTGAGGGGCACCCCGCGCACGGCGCGCTTGGCGACGGCCAGCAGCCACAGGAGGAGCGTGAGGAAGGTGGAGGCGGCGAAGACGACGGCGTACTGGGTGAGGAACGCCTTGTTGGTGAAGTCCACGGCCGCGGTCCTGTTGACGGCCTTGGAGAGGCCGTCGATGACCCAGGCGGCGGCGTCGGCGCAGCCGCGCGCGAGCGAGTCCAGGGGGTCGAGGGGGTCCGCCACGGAGGGGGTGTTCTTGGACCCTGTGCCGCCCTCGCAGTAGTCGCGGGCCTGCCCCACGATCAGGTCGCACGGGTTGCTGCTGCCGCTCGGGCTGGGGGTGGGGCTGGGTGCGGCCGCCGCGCGTGAGGCGGCCAGCACGAGGGTCGTCTGGGCAGCCGCGATTAGGGCGGTCAGGGACAGCGCGCGGCGCCGGTGGCTACCTGGCATACGTGAACCCTCCGTAACCCTGGACCGCGTTGGCGATTTCCTCGGCGTCGGCCGCGCGGTTGTCGCCGTTGACGGGCGCGGGTCCCTCCTTCTGGCCGGACGTCTCGATTCTCCAGTCCCCGTCAACCCAGACGAGTTGCTCGGTGATGGTGAACCACGTCTGGCTCACGGGCTTCGTCGAGCCCTCCCCGGCCAGGCCGACGAGGCCCGTGCTCCACACCTCGACGGTCGCCGCGTTCTTGGAGAAGCCCGTCACGCGGGTGCCCACGGGGACGGTGCGGGAGACGAACGTGTAGCCGTCCGGCACGCTTCCGTCCTCGTTGAGCCCCACGTTGGCGAGGAAACCGGGCGAGTAGGCACGGTCGAGGTCACCTTGGAGGCGGTCGACGACCTCGGGGGCGTGGATCGCCGCGACGATCGTGTGGCGGCGGGCCTCGTCGAACATGCCGTCGGAGCCGAGCGCCACGGCGTAGTTGGCGGCCGCCGACTGCGCGCCCTGGTCGGTGCGGGCGTAACCCGTGGGGATGCCCGCGTCCTTGCCGTTGACCGGCTTCGTGCCGGTGGGGGATGTGGGCTGGGAACGGGCGCCGTTGGAGGAGCCGCCGCTCTGGCTGCCGCCGCCGGGGGAGTCGGAGGGGGAGCCGCCGCCGCGGTTGGCGAAGGCGATGGCGGCGATGAGGAGCACGACGACGCCGACGACCGTGACGAGGCTGCGGCTGGAGCGCTGCGGGCGGCGGCTCCGCCTCCGAC
>NZ_JARAVO010000340.1:0-7614 GCF_033792805.1 Streptomyces sp. PA03-1a | reverse complement strand
GGGGATCCGGGGGCGGGCGTCATGTGCCCCTCGTACCGGGCGACGCACGAGGAGCGGCACTCCACCCGAGGCCGGGCCCGGCTGCTGCACGAGATGCTCGCCGGCGAGATCGTCACCGGCGGCTGGCGCTCGCCGGAGGTCCTGGACGCCCTGGACCTCTGCCTGTCCTGCAAGGGCTGCCGCTCGGACTGCCCGGTCGGCGTCGACATGGCAACCTACAAGGCGGAGTTCCTCCACCACCACTACCGGCGGCGGCCGCGGCCCGCCGCGCACTACCTGATGGGCGGGCTGCCGACGTGGCTGCGCGCGGCGGCCCCGCTCGCCGGGACCGTGAACGCCCTGGCACGGGTACGGCCGCTGGCCGCCGTGGCCAAGCGGGCGGCGGGCGTCGCGCCCGAGCGGGAACTGCCGCCGCTGGCCGAGGAGCCCTTCGTGCGCTGGTGGCGGCGGCAGGAGCCCGCGCCGGAGGCGGGAGGGACCGTGGTGCTGTGGCCGGACACCTTCACCGACCGATTCTCCCCCGAGGTCGGCCGCGCCGCCGTACGCGTCCTGCGGGCGGCCGGATTGCGCGTCGTGCTGCCGCCGGGACGCGTCTGCTGCGGCCTGACCTGGGTCTCGACCGGCCGCCTCGACCGGGCCCGGCAGGTGATGCGCCGCACGGTCCGGCGGATGGCTCCCATGGTCGCCGCCGGTCATCCCGTCGTCGTCCTGGAGCCGAGCTGCGCGGCGGCGCTCCGCACCGATCTGCCCGAACTCCTGGGCACCGACGAGGCGGCGGCCCTGGCCGGTTCCGTACGCACCTTCGCGCAGGTGCTGGAGGAGCGGGCCCCCGGCTGGACGCCGCCCCGCCTCGACCGGTCGGTCACCGGCCAGACCCACTGCCACCAGCACGCCGTCCTGGGCGACGCCGCCGAGCGCCGGCTGCGCTCCCGCGCGGGCCTCACCGGCACCCTGGCCTCCGGCTGCTGCGGCCTGGCCGGGAACTTCGGCTTCGAGCGTGGCCATTACGAGGTCTCCGTCGCCTGCGCCGAGGAGCGTCTGCTGCCCGCCGTCCGCGCCGCCCGCCCCGGCACGGCCGTCCTGGCGGACGGCTTCTCCTGTCGCACCCAGCTCGCCCAGCTCGGCGGGGTACGCGCCCGGCACCTCGCGGAGCTGCTGGCGGACGGGCTGTGAGTCGGCGGACCGTGGCGAGGACCGGACCTCAGAACTCCGCTGTGTCCAGCACGAGTCCGAAGGGCTCGGGCAGCCGCAGCGGCGTGCCGAAGGGATGCGGGCCGTCCACCACCCGGTAGCCGAGCTCCCCCGGCTCCGCGTACAGGGTGCAGCTGCGCTCCTGACGGTCGACGAGGAGGTACAGCGGGGCGCCGTACTCGGCGTAGCGGCGGCGTTTGACGATCCGGGTCGGTGTCACTGTTGGACTCGGAGGTGACCTCCACCACCAGCAGGGTCTGGTGGGGGACGAGAGCGTCGGCTTCCGCCAAGGCTTCCGGCACGACGGCCAGATCCGGCACGTACCAGTTGCCACTGCCGGGAAGGTCCAGGTTTCCCGAGCCCGAGAGGCAGCCCATCTTCTGCACGACGGGGTCGATCTGCCGACGGATCATGGCTGCGGCCCTCTCATGCCCCCACGTAGGTGGCACCACTTGCCGGATGACCCCCTCGACGATCTGCACCCGGTCCCCCCGTGGTGCCGGATCGCGTACTTGAGCGCGGTTTCCGGGTCGTCCGGCGCGTACGAACCGGCGGCCGCCCGAGACGCCCAGTGGGGCTGTGAGCTCATCGGTCCTCCAGAGGGCTCCGCACACGCGACTGACGACACCTCCGATTCTCAGGCAGCCGCCGCCCGCCCGGGGCGCCCCGATCGCACATTCACTCGAAACGATGAAGCACCCCCGAGGTCACCGACGCCGGCACCGGGGTCACGGCACCAGCACGAGCCTCCCCCGCACACCCCCCTCCGCGAGGCGGGCGTGGGCCTTGGCGGCCTCCTCCAGCGGGTAGGTGTCGGCCACCCGCGTGGTGAGCACGCCCCGGTCCAGCAAGGCCACGAGTTCCGCGAGGCGCCCGCCGTCCGGCTGGACCTGCACGGCGGCGACCCGGATGCCGCGCTCGGCGGCGGGCACCGCGTCGGGCCGGACGGTGACGTAGCCGCCGCCGTCCGGTACGGCCGCCAGGGCGGGGGCGCCGAGCGCCGCCGCGTCGAGGGCGGCGTCGGCGCGGACGCCGTCCAGGGACGACACGGCCTCGTCGGCGCCCAGTTCCCGCAGCAGCGGGAGGTCGGCGGGGCGGGCCAGGGCGACGACGTGCAGCCCCGCGTGGCGGGCCAGCTGGACGGCGTAGCCCCCGACCGCGCCCGCGGCGCCGGTGACCAGCACGCGGTCGCCGGGCCGGGCGGCCAGCAGGCCGAGCGCCTGGTCGGCGGTGAGGGCGTTGGTCGGGAGGGTGGCGGCGTGGACGGGGTCGACGGACGAGGGGGCCGCGGCGAGGGCGTCCGCGCGCAGCACGACGTACTCGGCGTGCGCCTTGGTCCGCTGCCCGAACCCGCCCACCGCGCCCACGACGGCCGTGCCCGGCACGGGGGCGGAGGCCCCGGCGCCGACCGCGTCCACGGTCCCCGCGACGTCCCAGCCCATCCCGAGGAAGGCCCCGGGCACCAGCGCCCCGGCCCCGAGCAGACCGGCCCTCACGGCCAGGTCGGCGGGGTTGACCCCGGCCGCGGCCACCCGCACCCGGACCTCGCCGGGGCCCGGCTCGGGCAGCGCCACCTCGGCGACCTCCAGCACCTCGGGCCCGCCGAATTCCCTGATCACGACAGCACGCATGGCAGAAGCTCCCTGTTCCTGAGGATGTGGTGGCGACTGGTCCCGCCGCCATCACAAACCTAGGGAGAGCTACTCTCTACGGGTAAGTACGTACCTGGAAGTGCGTACCGAACCGAGGAGTCCGGAGGGGAGCCCCCATGGCGACGACCACCGCGTCCCAGCGGCGCGAGGAGGCACGCGTGGCCTACAACGCGTTCATGAAGGGCTGCCCGACGAACCAGTTGCTCATCCGGATCAGCGACAAGTGGGCCGGCCTGCTCATGGCCGCGCTCAAGGACGGGCCGCAGCGTTACAGCGACCTGGGCCGCCGCATCGCGGGCGTCAGCCAGAAGATGCTCACGCAGACGCTGCGCACCCTGGAGCGGGACGGACTGGTCGCACGGACCGTCACGCCGTCCGTGCCCGTGCGGGTGGACTACGCGCTGACGCCGCTGGGCGAGAGCCTGGCCGTGCTGTTCTCCGCTGTGAAGGACTGGGCGGAGGAGCACATCGAGGAGGTCGTCGAGGCCCGCGAGCGCTACGACGCCGGAGCGCGCACGTCCTGAGGCGGCCGGGGGCCGCCCCGGTTTCGCCGATCCCCTGTGCCGTTCATCCGTTTTCGGGCATTCTGTAGAGCCGTTACCGGCCGTTTCGGCCTACTTCCGGCAGCGGGGGGACATCATGCCCGGTGGGGAGCGCGGTGCGCTCGGTCAGCTGGTGAGAGCGCTCAGCCTGGGGACGTTGGTGACCGTCTACGTCGCCAGCCTGCTGATCACCTACCGCCAGCTGCACACGAAACCCGTGCTGCAGGACGTCATCGGTGCCCCTGACTGGACCCGCGCCGTCCTGGTCATGGGACTGGTGATCGGCGGCGGGCTGGGCACGGCCGCGGCGATCGTCGACGACCGCCGCGAACTGCCCTCGTGGTTCCTGACCGCGGTGGGCGTGGCGGCCGCACTGGCGTGGAGCCTGTGGGCTTCGTCGAGCCTGGGCGAGGACTACGTGCACATGCTCTTCGCGGCCACCGCCCCGGTGACCGGCCTGCTGGTGTGGGCCGAGCTGATGCGGCAGTTCCGCAACCGGCGCCGGGTCCCCGGGACCGCCTGACCGTTCGTCCGGCCCGTGCCGTGCTCAGGCGGCCACCGACTCCGACTCCCGCGGCACGAACTCGATCAGCTTGTGGTCCTTGCCGCGGTGCAGGTCGATCTTGAGCCGCAGACCGCCCAGCCGGGCCAGGAAGAGTCCGACGCAGGCCGCCGCCACCGCGGCGACCAGGCCGCCGGCCAGGAAGCCGGTCCGGGCCCCGAAGACGTCGGTGATCCAGCCGACGAGCGGGCCGCCCAGCGGTGTGCCGCCCACGAAGACCATCATGAACAGGCTCATGACGCGGCCCCGCATGGCGGGGTCGGTCGCGAGCTGGACGCTGGCGTTGGCGGTGGTGTTGAAGGTCAGGCCGAAGATGCCGATCGGCAGCATGAGCGCCAGGAAGATCCAGTACGTCGGCGCCAGTGCCGCCACGACCTCCAGCAGGCCGAACCCGAGCGCCGCGCCGACCAGCAGCCGCAGCCGGGTGCTGCCGCGCCGGGCCGCCAGCAGCGCGCCGACGACGGAGCCGACCGCGAGCACCGAGTTGAACAGGCCGTACATCCCGGCGTCGCCGTGGAAGACGTGGTCGGCGAAGGCGGTGAGCCAGATCGGGAAGTTGTACGCGAAGGTGCCGATGAAGCCGACCAGCACGATGGGCCAGATCAGCTCGGGCCGTCCGGCGACGTAGCGCAGGCCCTCGCGCAGCTGGCCCTTGCCGCGCGGCGCGGTGGGCACCTCGTACAGCTCGGAACGGCGCATGAGCAGCAGTCCGGCGAGCGGCGCCAGGAAGGACAGGCCGTTGAAGAGGAAGGCCCAGCCGCTGCCGACCGCGGTGATCAGCGCGCCCGCGACGGCGGGGCCGATGAGGCGGGCGCTCTGGAAGTTCGCGGAGTTCAGGGAGACCGCGTTGCGGACGTCGGCCGGGCCGACCATCTCGACGACGAACGCCTGCCGGCTGGGGTTGTCGACGACGGTGACCATGCCGAGCCCGAAGGCGATGGCGTACACGTGCCAGACCTGGACGGCTCCGCTGAGGGTCAGCGCGGCCAGGGCGAGGCCCAGCAGGCCCATGGCCGCCTGGGTGGCCAGCAGGGTGCGGCGCTTGGGGTAGCGGTCGGCGATGACGCCGCCGTAGAGCCCGAAGAGCAGCATGGGCAGGAACTGCAGTGCGGTCGTGATGCCGACGGCGAAGGAGGACCCGGTCAGGCTCAGCACCAGCCAGTCCTGCGCGATGCGCGACATCCAGGTGCCGGTGTTGGAGACGATCGCCCCACCGGCGAAGAGCCGGTAGTTGCGGTTGCGGAGCGAGCTGAACATGCCGCCGGGCGCCGGCGGCGCGGCGGGGCGGCCGGTGCCGGGGGTCCCGGGCGGTCCGGCGGCCCCCGCGGCGGCGTCGGCGCCCGCCGGGGTGGGAAGATCGGCCGGGTCGGCGGTGCCGGCCGGTCCGGTCCCCTCAGGGATGTTCGGTTCGGGTGCGGCCTGTGATGCGGCTGCCGAACTCAATCCGGTCTCGCCTCCTCGTCATCGGTTCCTTGCGTCGGCGTGAGCGAGCTTCTCCAGGACGGGCGCCGCCTCCCGGAGCACGGCGCGTTCCTCCTCCGTGAGGGTGGCCATGAGTTCGGCCAGGAACGCGTTGCGCCGGGCCCGGCTCTCCTCGAGCATCGCCTCCGCCTGCTCGGTCTGCCGGACGACGACCTGGCGCCGGTCGTCCGGGTGCGGGTCCCGGTGCACCAGGCCCTTGGACTCGAGCATGGCGACGATCCGCGTCATGGACGGCGGCTGTACGTGCTCCTTGCGGGCCAGCTCCCCGGGGGTGGCGGATCCGCAGCGCGCGAGGGTGCCCAGCACGGACATCTCCGTCGGGCTCAGCGACTCGTCGACCCGGTGGTGGCGCAGTCGGCGGGAGAGCCGCATCACGGCTCCGCGCAGCGTGTTCACCGCTGAGCGGTCGTCCTCGGACAGTTCGGTCACGTTCGTTAGATTAGCTCATTACCTATGCTAAGTAAAATTGCCGCAGCCGTGCCGCGTCCAAACGCATTCGTCAAGGAAGTCACCCATCCGGGTGAGTTCCGCCCCGAAAACGACGCATGCCCCGAGGGGCCCGCCGGACCCTTGGGCCATGGCTTCGAGAGTGCTCAGCATGCGCATAGACGGGGACCTGCTGGACCGTCTCCAGGCTCACGCCGCCAAACGCGGAATGAGCGTCCAGGACTACATCGTCCGGACGCTCATTCGCGATGACTTCGACGAGAGGCTCAAGGCCTCCGTCGACGAGACCGAGCAGTTCTACACGGCCGGTTACGTCAGGCCGAGCGCCGGCATCAGGTAGTAGAAGGCGAAGACCGCCGACACCGCGTAGAGCGCGGACGGCACCTCGCGGCCGCGCCCCGCCACCAGTCGCAGCACGCAGAAGGTGATGAACCCGATGCCGATGCCGTTGGTGATCGAGTAGGTGAACGGCATGAGCAGCATCGTCAGGAACGCCGGGATGGAGATCGTGTAGTCGCTCCAGTCGATCTCCCGGATGCTGCCCGCCATGATCAGGAAGCCCACCGCGACGAGCGCGGGGGTGGCCGCCTGGGCCGGGACCATGGTGGCCAGCGGCGCGAAGAACAGCGCGACGACGAAGAGCAGACCGGTGGCGATCGAGGCGAGGCCCGTGCGCGCGCCCTCGCCGGCACCGGCGGTGGACTCCGCGTAGCAGGTGTTGGCCGAGCACGAGGTGAAGCCACCGGCGGCGGTGGCGATGCCGTCCACCATCAGCACCCGGCTCATCCCGGGCAGGTCGCCCTTGGAGTCCAGCAGGTGCGCCTCGTCGCTGACGCCGAGGATGGTGCCCATCGCGTCGAAGAAGCAGCTCAACAGCACGGTGAAGACGAAGAGGATGCCGGTGAGCACACCGACCTCCTGGAAGCCGCCGAACAGGCTCACCTTGCCGATCAGCCCGAAGTCGGGGGTTGCGACCGGGTTGCCGGGCCACTGCGGGACGGTCAGGCCCCAGGCGGTGTCCTTGACGTTCGCCACCGCGTCGACGACGAGCGCGAGAACGGTCATCGCGACGATGCTGATCAGGATGGCGCCGGGCACCTTCCGGATGATCAGCCCGAGGGTCAGCAGCACACCGAGGATGAAGATCAGCACCGGCCAGCCGGTCAGGTGGCCGCCCGCGCCCAGCTGCAGCGGGACGGTGGTGTGCGCGGCGTCCGGGATGCGGGTCACGAAGCCGGAGTCGACCAGGCCGATCAGCACGATGAACAGGCCGATGCCGATGGCGATCGCCTTGCGCAGGCCGAGCGGCACCGCGCTCATCACCCGCTCCCGCAGGCCCGTGGCGACCAGCACCATGATCGCGAGACCGGCGAGGACCACCATGCCCATCGCGTCCGGCCAGCTCATCTTCGGCGCGAGCTGGAGCGCGACGATGCTGTTGACGCCCAGACCCGCCGCCAGCGCGATCGGCACGTTGCCGATGACGCCCATGAGCAGGGTGGTGAAGGCGGCGGTCACGACGGTGGCGGTGACCAGCTGGCCGCCGTCGAGGTGGTGGCCGTATTTGTCCACGCCCGAGCTGAGGATGATCGGGTTCAGGACGATGATGTAGGCCATCGCGAAGAAGGTGGCCAGACCTCCGCGGATCTCCCGGGGGACCGAGGACCCCCGCTCGGTGATCCGGAAGAACCGGTCGAGCGCGCCGTGGGCGGCCGCCGGGGGCGGGGTCGGGGAACTG
>NZ_JARAVO010000033.1:0-51706 GCF_033792805.1 Streptomyces sp. PA03-1a | reverse complement strand
CCCCACGGGGCCACAGCGCAGCAGTCCGGCACCCGCCGCCACCCGTGCCCGCGGGGTGCCGGGCACGGGTGGCGGCGGGTGCCGGACTGCTGCGCTGTGGCCCCGTGGGGAGCTGTGCCGTCGGGCTGGTCCCGGGCCCCGGGGCGGTTGAGCTGGTGGTGCTGCGCCTGCGGGGCCGCTGCGCGGCGGTGTTCGGCGCGGCGGTGGTGGCCCTTCGCGGAGGGAGACGCCTGGCTCGGCTGGGCCCGCGGGTGGAATCGGGCCGGGCCGGTCGTGCGACGCCCGTGGGGCGCCGGTCAGCTCGCGTAGGCGGTCGGCGGCACGCCCACGGTCGCAGTGAAGTCCCGCACCAGATGGGCCTGGTCGCTGTAGCCGAGCTCCGCGGCGAGGGCGGCCCAGTCGACGGACGCCTCGGACTCGGCGCGCTCCAGGGCCTCGTGGATGCGGTAGCGGAGGATGACCCACTTCGGGCTGACGCCGACGTACGCCGCGAACAGCCGCTGCAGCGAGCGGGCCGTCATGCCCTCGGCGCGGGCGAAGTCCTCGACCCGCAGGATGGACCGGTCGTGGCGGATGCGGTCGGCCAGCGCCGTCGCGAGGGCCGCCTGCGGGTCGGGGGCAGGGGAGAGGGACAGCAGGAAGGCGTCGAGGGCGGCCACGCGGGCGTCCTCGTCCTGCGGGCCGAGCACCGCGCCCGGCGCGGCCTCGTGGCCGGGCAGCGCCTCGTCCAGGAGGACGCGCCGGCCCGTCCAGTGCGACACCGGCACCGTGGGTGCGAACGGCCGGAAGCCGCCGGGCCGGAACTGGATGCCGCAGACGCGTCCGGTGGCCTCCAGCTTCTGCGTGAACAGCTCGAGCCCGATGCCCGCGACCTCGCCGAAGTCGGGGGTGGTGCCGTGGCGCTGGAAGACGATGTTGACCGAGGGATGCGGCACGACGTGCGAGGCGTACGGCTCGGCGAGGTCCCAGTCGATCAGCCAGTAGTGCTCCAGGTACGGCCGCAGTGCGGGCGCGGGCGCCCGGCGCCGGAAGCGGACGCGGGCGAAGAGTTCCGGGGCGTCGACGATGCCCCGGGTGTCGTGGCGCGGGCTGTCCGGACCTGCCATACCGGCGATCCTACGGGGCGCCCCTGTCGCATTTCTTCAAGCCGCCGGGGCCCGCCCCGCCCTAGCGTCGGCCCCATGACGACGAGGACCGGTGAACTGCTCGCCGCGGCCCGCGACCGGGCCCTGCCCCTGGTGCGTGCGCTGCCCGACGAGGCCCTGGACGCGCCCACGCCGTGCGCCGAGTACGACGTGCGGAGCCTGCTCAACCACCTCTTCCACGTGGTCGTGGGCTTCCAGGCCCTCGCGGCCCGTGGGGAGGCCGACTTCTCGGTCACCCCGGACCGTCTCTGCGCTTACGGCGAGGGCTGGCGGGCGCGCTTCGAGAAGGAGACGGAGTTGCTGGTCGAGGCCTGGGCGGCGCCGGGCGCCGACGAGGGCGTGGCCGGGTCGATGAACCTGCCGGCGCGCACCGTCGGTGCCATGGCCCTGCTCGACCTGACGGTGCACCCCTGGGACCTCGCCCGTGCCACCGGGCTGCCGTTCACGCCGCACGACGAGGGGCTGCGGGCGCTGGAGGAACTGGTGGCCGCGATGGGGCCGACCGCCCGGAAAATGGGGGTCTTCGGCGAGCCCGCGCCGGTGCCCGCCGGGGCCTCCGCCTTCGAGGCACTGCTGGCGGGGACGGGCCGCGATCCGCGCTGGAGCCGCCCGGCGGCATAGCGCCGCGCAGTGCGGCGTAGCGCGGAACACTTTTGCAACTGGTTGCATAATCGCCCTCGGGTGGTCTACAAAAGTCGCGAAGACACCGCGCGCCGCCGCCCGAGGAGACCCCGCGATGAGCCCGTACCCGCACCTGCTGAGCCCGCTCGACCTCGGCTTCACCACCCTGCCGAACCGGGTGCTCATGGGCTCGATGCACATCGGGCTTGAGGAGGCCGAGCGCGGCTTCGAGCGGATGGCCGCGTTCTACGCCGCCCGGGCCCGCGGCGGCGTCGGCCTCATCGTGACCGGCGGCATCGCCCCCAACGACCGGGGCCGTCCCTATCCGGGCGGGGCCCGGATGACCACCGAGGCCGAGGCGGCGCAGCACGCCGTCGTCACCGACGCCGTGCACCGCGCGGGCGGCCGCATCGCGATGCAGATCCTGCACTTCGGCCGGTACGCGTACCACCCCGACCTGGTCGCCCCGAGCGCACTGCAGGCACCGATCAGCCCCTACGTCCCGCACGCCCTCACCGACGAGGAGGTCGAGGAGACCGTCGAGGACTTCGTGCGGGCGGCCGCGCTCGCGCAACGGGCGGGGTACGACGGCGTCGAGATCATGGGCTCCGAGGGCTACCTGATCAACGAGTTCATCGCCTCCGCCACCAACCACCGCGACGACCGCTGGGGCGGCTCCTACGAGAACCGGACCCGCTTCCCGCTGGAGATCGTCCGCCGCACCCGTGAGCGGGTCGGACCCGACTTCATCATCGTCTACCGGTTGTCCATGCTGGACCTGGTGCCCGGCGGGTCCACCCTGGAGGAGGTCGTCTCCCTCGCCAAGGAGATCGAGGCGGCCGGCGCGACGATCATCAACACCGGCATCGGCTGGCACGAGGCCCGCATCCCCACCATCGCCACCTCCGTCCCGCGCGGCGCGTACACCTGGGTGACGAAGAAGCTGATGGGCGCGGTATCGGTGCCGCTGGTCACCAGCAACCGCATCAACACCCCCGAGGTGGCGGAGCGGTTGCTCGCCGAGGGCGCCGCCGACATGGTGTCGATGGCCCGCCCGATGCTCGCCGACCCGGACTTCGTCGCGAAGGCCCGCGAGGACCGCGCGGACGCCATCAACACGTGCATCGGCTGCAACCAGGCGTGCCTGGACCACACCTTCAGCGGCAAGCTCACCTCCTGCCTGGTCAACCCCCGGGCCTGCCACGAGACCGAACTCGTCCTCCTCCCCACCCGCCTGCGCAAGAACGTCGCCGTCGTCGGCGCCGGGCCCGCCGGGCTCGCCTGCGCCGTCGCGGCGGCCGAACGCGGCCACGCCGTCACCCTCTTCGACGCCGCCGACCGGATCGGCGGACAGCTCAACATCGCCCGCAAGGTGCCGGGCAAGGAGGAGTTCGACGAGACGCTGCGGTACTTCCGCACCCGGCTCGCCGAGGAGGACGTGCAGCTGCGTCTGGGCACCCACGTCACGGCGGAGTCCCTGGCGGACCAGGGCTTCGACGAGATCGTCCTGGCCACCGGCGTCACCCCGCGCACCCCGGAGATCCCCGGCGTCGACCACCCGAGCGTGCTGAGCTACCTCGACGTGCTGCGCGACGGCGCCCCGGTCGGCGAGCGGGTCGCCGTCGTCGGCGCGGGCGGCATCGGCTTCGACGTCTCGGAGTTCCTCACCGACGGCGGCGAGGGCGCGAGCCGGGACCCGGAGACGTACTTCCGCCAGTGGGGGGTCGACACCGACTACCGCGCGCCCGGCGGGCTGCGCGCGCCCGAGCGGCCGCGGCCGCCGCGCACCGTGCACCTGCTGCAGCGCAAGACCACCAAGGTCGGCGCGGGGCTGGGCAAGACCACCGGCTGGATCCACCGCACCGAGCTCAAGCACCGCGGCGTCACCATGGTCGCGGGCGCCGTCTACGAGCGCATCGACGACGAGGGCCTGCACATCACCGTCGACGGCGAGCGGCGGACCGTGCCGGTCGACACCGTCGTCCTGTGCGCCGGTCAGGAGCCGCGCCGCGACCTGTACGAGGCGCTGCGCGCGGCCGGGCACTCCGTGCACCTCATCGGCGGCGCCGACGTCGCGGCCGAGCTGGACGCCAAGCGCGCCATCCGCCAGGGCACCGAAGTGGCCGCGGCGCTGTGACCCCGGCCCGTCCGTAGGATGCGGGCATGTCGCTGCCGCACGCCATCCTGACCGCCCTGCTGGAGAAGCCGTCCTCGGGCCTTGAGCTGGCACGCCGCTTCGACCGCTCGATCCGCTACTTCTGGTCCGCGACGCACCAGCAGATCTACCGCGAACTGGGCCGGCTGGAGGAGGCGGGGCTGATCCGGGCCCTGCCCGCGGCGCAGCCCGCCCGCGGCCAGCGCAAGGAGTACGAAGTGCTGCCCGCGGGCCGCGCCGAACTCACCGCCTGGGTGGCGGCCACCGAGGACCCCAAACCCATCCGCGACCCGCTGCTGCTGCGGCTGCGCGCCGCGGCGGTGGTCGGGACCGACGGGCTCGCGGCCGAGTTGCGGCGCCATCTCGAGCTGCACGAGCGGCAGTTGGCGGAGTACGCCGAGATCGAGCGGCGCGACTTCCCGCCGGGGCGCGGCGCCGACGAGGACCGGCTGCGGCACCTGGTGCTGCGTGCGGGCATCGACCTGGAGACCTTCTGGTCGCGGTGGCTCGGCGAGGCGGTCGCCGAGGTCGAGCGGATGGGGCGGCCCTGATCTGCCGCCGGGTTCAGTGGTCGGCGATGTCGTTGGCCGCGACGTGGCCGAAGGTCATCGCGGGGCCGATGGTCGAGCCCGCCCCGGCGCAACTGTGCCCCGCGACGGCCGCGCTGACGTTGCCCGCGGCGTAAAGGCCCGCGATCGCCGTCCCGTCGGGAAGCAGCACAGGGGCGCGGGCGCCGGTGCGCATGCCGCCCTTGTTTCGGCAGCAGCGCGGAGTCGGTGCAGTGGTGGTCGTGGGCGCTGTCCCCCCCCGGAAGTGAAGACGCACGCGTCCGTCACCGTGTGCGGCGCACGGCCAGCAGTGCCGCGTCGTCGCCGAGGCCGCCGCCGCTCCAGGAGCGCAGATCGGCCAGCACCCGGTCGAGGAGGTCGTCCGGGTCCTGTTCCGTCATCTCCCGCACGCGGTCGGCGAGCGGGTAGAAGCGGCCCCGTCGGTCGCGGGCCTCGACCACACCGTCGGTGAAGAACAGCAGCAGGTCGCCGCGGTGGAAGGGGACCGTCCGCGGCCGGTAGCGGTCGCCGGTCAGGGCGAGGAGCCCGAGCGGCGGCGCCGCGGGCTCCGGCGTCAGCTCGGTCACCGCGCCGGCGCGCCGCAGCAGCGGCGCGGGATGGCCGCAGTTGACGAGCACGGCGGCGTCGCCGTCCTCCGGGACGGTCAGCAGCACGGCGGTGACGAAGTCCTCGCTACCGCCGCTGCGGGAGAGCGCGCCGTCCAGCCGGGCGGCCACCGCCTCCAGGTCCGGTTCGGAGCGGGCGGCCTCCCGGAAGACGCCGAGGACGTCGGCGGCGGTCTCCACAGCGGTCAGTCCCTTGCCGCGCACGTCGCCGAGCAGCACCCGCACCCCGTGGTCGGTCGGCACCACCTCGTACAGGTCCCCGCCGATACGGGCCTCCGCCTCCGCCGCCACGTACCGCACCGCGACGCGCAGCCGTCCGATCCGGGGCGGCGCGGGACGCAGCAGGGCGCTCTGCGCCGCCTCGGCGACCCCGCGGACCCGGGCCAGCTCCCGCTCCCGCCCGGTGATCAGGACGACGGCGCCGGTGCTGGTGAAGGTCACCGCGAGCACGGTGATCGCGGAGGCCACGTGGACCAGCGCCGGGACCCCGTGGTTCGCCGCCGCGAGCACGAAGACCAGGCCGATCGCGAGCGCCCCGGCCGCCAGCGGCCCGCGGGCGCGGCGGGAGTGCGCACCGGCGAGCACCGGAAGGGCCGCCAGCACGGGGGCCAGGGTGGTCTGCGGGCCGCTGGTCAGGTCCAGGACCACGCACGCGGCGATCAGCAGGTAGGCCATGACCAGGAAGCACAGCGCCCCGCGGGACAGTGCGAGCGGGGCTGCCGCGGTGTGCTGGTGCGGGCCTCGGGCCATCGGTGCCGGCCCTCCTGTCGCCGTGCGGGACCCCCTGCCTCCATCTTCGCCGCACCGGGCGGGGAGCGGCGGGAATGGACGCGACGGCCCCCGTGTTGAGGAGCACGTCCGAAGAAAATGAAAACCATTATGGAAGCCGAGGGCACCGCATGGCACGCAGCGAGCAGCGCCCGGTGGTCACGCTCCGGTCGAGCGCCGGCACCGGCACGACCTACGTGACCCGCAAGAACCGGCGCAACGACCCGGACCGCATGGTCCTGAGCAAGTACGACCCGGCCGTCGGCCGTCACGTGCCGTTCCGCGAGGAGCGCTGACACCGGCGAGGCCGACCGTCCCCCGTCCCTTCCCCAGACTGGAGCACACCGTGCAGCACACGATCCACCCCGTCTACCGTCCGGTCGTCTTCCGCGACCGCGCCGCGGACCACGCCTTCCTCACCCGCTCCACGATGACCAGCGAGAAGACCGTCGTCTGGGAGGACGGGAACACCTACCCGGTGGTCGACGTGGAGATCTCCTCCGCGAGCCACCCGTTCTACACCGGCAACGCCCGCGTCCTGGACACCGCCGGACGCGTCGAGCGGTTCGAGCGCCGGTACGGGGCCGGCGCCCGCCGGAGCTGACGACCGACGACGGCCGCGGCGCTCAGGTCTTGCGGAACGTGTAGGCGTCCTGGGCCGCCGCGGCCACGGCGTCCAGGTCGGCGCCCGCCGACGCGGTGACCACCGCGGCCACCGCGCCCTCGGCGAACGGCGCGTCGACCAGCCGGGTGCCGGGCGGCAGTTCGTCCTCGTCGGCGAGCAGCGTCTTCACCGTCAGGACCGCGCTGCCCAGGTCGGCGAGGACGGCGACGCCGTCGCCCTGGTCGACAGCGTGCGCGGCGGCGGCGATCTTCGCGGCGTCCGTGCCGAGTCCGCCGTCCGGCGCGCCGCCGGCGGCGGCCACCGGCACCCGGGCCCCGCCGCCGCTCAGGCCGGTCGCCATACGGGCGACCGACTCGGCGACCTCGGCGCTGTGCGACACCAGCACCACTGCGACCGTCATGACGCACCGCCCCGCGCGGTGCCGGCCAGGGCGCCCAGCAAGAGGGCCGAGGAGGTCGCCCCGGGATCCTGGTGGCCGATGCTGCGCTCCCCGAGGTAGCTCGCCCGCCCCTTGCGGGCCTGCAGCGGCACGGTCGCCAGCGCGCCCTCGTCCGCGGCGATCGCGGCCGCCGACAGCGCCTCCGCGAGCCCCGCACCCTTGTCGAGGGCGAACGACAGTGACTCCACGGCCGGCACCAGTGCGTCCAGCATCGTCTTGTCCCCCTGCGCCGCGCCGCCCAGCTGCGCCACGCCGTCGACCCCCTCCCGCAGCGCCTGTGCGAACTCCTCCGGCGCCACCTGGTGGGCGTCGCCCAGGGCCTTGCCCGCCTTGCGCAGCAGCGTCCCGTACAACGGCCCCGAGGCCCCGCCGACCGTACTGATCAGTTGCCGCCCGACCAGCACCAGGACACCGCCCGGGGTGTCCGGCGGCTCCTTCTCCACCGCGGTGCGCGCCGCGATGAAACCGCGCCGCATGTTCGCGCCGTGGTCGGCGTCGCCGATGGGGGAGTCCAGCTCCGTCAGCCGGTCCGCCTCGCGCTCGATCACCGAGGCCGCGGCGGTGAGCCAACGGCGGAGGAAAGCCGTGTCGATCACCTGGCCCGCTCCGGTGGACGATGCCTCGCTCATCTCTCCCGCTCTCCTTCTGCTCGCTCAGGCGCCCCAGCGCAGGCCCGGCGTGCTCACCGGCGCGTCCCACAGGCGCAGCAGCTCCTCGTCCACCTGGCACAGCGACACCGACGCGCCCGCCATGTCCAGCGACGTCACGTAGTTGCCGACCAGTGTGCGGGCCACCGTCACGCCGCGCGCCCCGAGCACGCGGTGCACCTCGGCGTTGAACCCGTACAGCTCCAGCAGCGGCGTCCCGCCCATGCCGTTCACCAGCAGCAGCACCGGACCGGTCGGGCGGAAGTCGTCCAGGACGGCGTCGACGGCGAACTCGGCGATCTCGCCCGAGGTCATCATCGCCCGCCGCTCCCGGCCAGGCTCGCCGTGGATGCCGATGCCCAGCTCCAGTTCGCCCGCCGGGAGGTCGAAGGTGGGCGCGCCCTTGGCGGGCGTGCTGACCGCGGTCAGTGCCACGCCGAAGCTCCGCGAGAGCTCGTTGACGCGCCGCGCGACCGCCTCGACGCGCTCCAGCGGCGCCCCCTCCTCGGCCAGCGCGCCCGCGATCTTCTCCACGAAGAGCGTGGCGCCGGTGCCGCGCCGTCCCGCCGTGTAGAGGCTGTCGGTCACCGCGACGTCGTCGTTGACCAGGACCTTGGCGACCACGATCCCCTCGTCCTCGGCCAGCTCGGCGGCCATGTCGAAGTTGAGCACGTCACCGGTGTAGTTCTTCACGATGAACAGCACCCCGGCCCCGCTGTCCACCGCCGCGGCGGCCCGGACCATCTGGTCCGGGACGGGGGAGGTGAACACCTCGCCCGGGCAGGCCGCGTCGAGCATCCCGCGTCCCACGAACCCGCCGTGCAGCGGTTCGTGCCCCGACCCGCCACCGGAGACCAGCCCGACCTTCCCCGCGACCGGCGCGTCCCGGCGCACGACCAACCGGTTCTCCACGTCCACGGTCAGCTCGGGATGCGCGGCCGCGAACCCCCGCAGCGCGTCGGCCACGACGGTCTCCGGGACATTGATCAGCATCTTCATCGAACGGCTCCGTCCAAAGGCTGGGTCTGGAGGTGCTGCGCTGTGACATCAGCCTACGGATCAGCCGCGCGCCGTGGGCAGTCCTGATGACGCACGAGTCTCGTGTGCACCGTGCACGAGGCTTCAGCCGCGCTGGTCCCCGCCCCCGGCCGGTCCGGAGCACCGGCGGACGAGCTGCGCCTCGGCGTCGTCGAGGTAGGACGCCAGCAGCAGTTCCGCCTTCGCGGGGTCGGCCGCCTCCAGGGCGGCGAGGATCTCCCGGTTGCCGCCCAGGTAGGGGGCGTGGAACTCGCGCGGGTCGTCCATCGCGTGGAAGGCCAGGCGCAGTTCGGCGAGCACGCCCGTCATGAGCCCGGTCAGCCGGGCGCTGCCCGCGAGGTCGACCAGCGCCTGGTGGAAGTGGATGTCGGCCGTGCCGAGCAGGCCCCACCGCTCCCCGGCCGCGGCCCGCTCGCCCTCCGTCACGGCCTCCGCCGCCCCGGTCAGGTCGTACGGCGGGGCCACGAGGCCGCGGATCACGGAGCACTCGACCAGGCGCCGCACCCGGTAGACGTCGACGACGTCCCGCACGGTCAGCACCCGGACGAAGACCCCGCGGTTGAGCTCGTGCACCAGCAGTCTCTCGTGCGTCAGCAGCCGGAAGGCCTCGCGGAGGGTGTTGCGGGAGACGCCCAGCGCCCCGGCGACGACGTCCTCGGCGAGCTTGGCGCCCGGCGGCAGGTGGCCCTCGGAGATCCGGCTGCGCAGCACGGCGGCGACGCGGTCGGCGGTGCTGGAGCGTGCCAGCAGCGCGCGGTCGCCCACGAGGACCGCCGGATCCACCTCGGCTGCCATCGTCCCCGCCCCTCTCCGCTCCGCCGCGGGCCCGCGGCGCGGGCCCAGTCAATCCGAGAGCGGGGGACAAGACAACAGGACTCTTGTGGGATTGTTCAACAAGAATCTACGGTGATCGAGCGCCGGGTACCCGTTCGCCACCGGCCCGCCGGAGACCGCAGCTCGCGTCGCCCGACCGGACGCGACCCTTCCCGAGGAGCTCGCCGCACCGATGACAGACCTCGTGATCGACCTCAACGCGGACCTGGGGGAGGGCTACGGGCGGTGGGTCCTCACCGACGACGACGCCCTGCTCTCCGTCGTGACCAGCGCCAACGTCGCCTGCGGCTTCCACGCCGGGGACCCCGGCATCATGCGCCGGGTGTGCGACACCGCGGCCGGGCGCGGGGTGCGCATCGGCGCCCAGGTCTCCTACCGCGACCTGGCGGGGTTCGGCCGGCGGGCGATGGAGGTGCCCGCCGACGAACTGGCCGACGAGATCACCTACCAGATCGGCGCGCTGGAGGTCTTCGCCCGCGCCGCCGGGGCCCAGGTGGCGTACGTGAAACCGCACGGGGCCCTCTACAACAGGGTCGTCGTCGACGACGAGCAGGCCGCCGCCGTCGCCGCGGGCACCCGGCGGGCCGACCCGGCCCTGCCGGTGCTCTGCCTGCCCGGCTCGGCCATGGAGCGCGCGGCCCGGCAGGCCGGGCTGGACGTGGTGGGGGAGGCCTTCGCCGACCGCGCCTACACCGCCGCCGGCACACTCGTCCCGCGCGGCACCTCGGGCGCGCTCCTCGCCGACCCCCACGACGTCACCCGGCAGGCGGTCGCCCTCGCCCGCGACGGCGTCACCACCGCCCTGACCGGCGAGCGGGTGACCGTACGGGCGCGGTCGCTGTGCCTGCACGGCGACTCCCCGGACGCGGTGGCCACGGCCCTGCGGGTGCGGGCCGCGCTCGAGGACGCGGGCGTGCGGCTGGAGGCGTTCGCGTGAGGGTCCTCACGGTCGGGGAGGACGCGCTCCTGATCGACCTCGCCACCGCCGAGGAGGCGCAGTCCTGGCACGCCGAGCTCCTGCGCCGCCGCGGCGATGGCAGCCTCGGGCCGGTGCGCGAGATCGTCCCCGGCGAGCGGACCGTGCTGCTGTACGGGGTGCCGGACACCGCCGCGCTCCGCGCCGAGCTGCGCGGCTGGACCGTCGCGGCCCGGGCCGCCGGGAGCGGGCCGCTCGTGGAGATCCCCGTGCGCTACGACGGGCCCGACCTGGCGGTCGTGGCCGAGCGGTGGGGCGTTGCGGAGGAGGACGTGGCCGGGCTGCACACCGGTGCCGAACACCGCGTCGCCTTCTGCGGGTTCGCCCCGGGCTTCGCCTACATGACCGGCCTCGGCGCACGGTACGGCGTGCCGCGCCGGGCCGAGCCGCGCACCTCGGTGCCCGCCGGCTCGGTGGCCGTCGCGGGCCCCTACACCGGCATCTACCCGAGGAGTTCGCCGGGCGGCTGGCAGCTGATCGGCACCACCTCCGTGCGCCTGTGGGACCTGGAACGCGAACCGGCCGCGCTGCTCGCGCCCGGCACGCGGGTGCGCTTCGTCCCCGTGCCCGCCGGGGCCGGCGCGTGAGCGGGGGCGAGCTGCGGGTCGTCAGGGCCGGCGCGCTGACCACCGTCCAGGACCTCGGGCGGTACGGCCACGCGGCCCTCGGCGTCGCCCGCTCCGGGGCCCTGGACCGTCCGGCGCACCGGCTCGCCAACCGACTGGTGGGCAACGCCGACGGCGCCGCGACCCTGGAGACCACGCTGACCGGGGTGACCGTGCGGGTCACCCGCCCCGCCGTCGTCGCGGTCACCGGAGCCCCGGCACCGGTCCTGCTCGACGGCCGTCCCGCCCCCTGGGGCACCCCCGTGCGGCTGCCGGCCGGGGCGGTGCTCGAGGTCGGGCCCGCCACGCGGGGCGTGCGCAGCTACCTCGCGGTCGGGGGCGGAGTGGCCGTGCCCGCGGTGCTCGGCAGCCGCTCCACCGACCTGCTGTCCGGGCTCGGGCCCGCCCCGCTCGGGGACGGTGACGTCCTGCCGCTGGGCCCGGGGGCCGGGCTGCCCGTCCACGCCGACCTGGCCCCGCACGCCGGTCCGCCGCGGGAGCTCGTGCTGCCGCTGCGGCTCGGTCCGCGCGACGACTGGTTCACGGCCGCGGCCGTACGGACCCTCGCGGCCGGCCGCTTCCGGGTGTCGGACCGCAGCAACCGCATCGGGCTGCGCACCACGGGGCCGGTGCTGGAGCGCGCCGTCCACCGGGAGCTGCCCAGCGAGGGCATGGTCGTGGGCGCGGTCCAAGTGCCGCCCGACGGCAGGCCGGTGGTCTTCCTCGCCGACTCGCCCACCACCGGCGGCTACCCGGTCGTCGGCGTCGTCCCCGAGCGCGGCCTGGCCGCGGCCGCGCAGGCCGTCCCGGGGCTGCCGGTGCGCTTCGTGCCCCGACGCTGAGGCCGGTCACGGCCCTTCCGGATTTCTGCAACGCGTTCTACTCTTGCGCCGTCGTCGCTCAGGGACGCGACCGGACCTCTGGAGGGGCCGTGCACCTGGACCACACCCCGGAGCAGCAGCGGCTGCGCGCCGAACTCAGGTCGTACTTCGCCGGACTGGTGCCCGACAACGCCTACGCCCGCCACTTCGACCGGGCCGCGGCCAAGCGCTTCTACCGCGACACCGTCCGCCGGCTCGGCGGCGACGGCTGGCTGGGCGTCGGCTGGCCCGAGGAGTACGGCGGCCGCGGCATGACCCCCATGGAGCAGTTCATCTTCTTCGACGAGGCCGCCCAGGCGGGCGTCCCGCTGCCGCTGATGGCGCTCAACACCGTCGGCCCCACGATCATGCAGTTCGGCACCGAGGAGCAGAAGGCCCACTTCCTGCCGCGCATCCTCGCCGGCGAGATCGACTTCGCCATCGGCTACTCGGAACCGGACGCCGGCACCGACCTGGCCGCGCTGCGCACCCGCGCCGTACGGGACGGCGACACGTATGTCGTCAACGGGCAGAAGATCTGGACCACCAACGGCGACACCGCCGACTGGATCTGGCTCGCCGTGCGCACCGACCCCGGCGCCCCGCCCCACAAGGGCATCTCGATCCTCCTGGTGCCGACCACGGATCCCGGCTACTCCTGCACGATCATCAACACCCTCGCCTCCCACGACACCACCGCCAGCTACTACGAGGACGTCCGCGTCCCCGTGGCCCGCCGCGTCGGCGAGGAGAACCAGGGCTGGCGGCTGATCACCACCCAGCTCAACCACGAGCGCGTCACCCTCGCCGCCCACGGCACGATGGCGATCCGCGCCTTCCACGACGTACGCCGCTGGGCCGCCGGCACCAAACTGGCCGACGGCCGCCGCGTCATCGACCTCGCCTGGGTCCGCGGCCGCCTCGCCCGCACCCACGCCCGCCTGGACGCCATGAAGCTGCTCAACTGGCAGATGGTCGACGCCCTCCAGCGCGGCACCCTCACCCCGCACGACGCCTCCGCCGTCAAGGTCTACGGCTCCGAGGCCCGTCGCGACGCGTACGCCTGGCTGATGGAGGTCACCGCCGCCCTCGGCCCCATGAAGGAGGGCTCCGCGGGCGCCCTCCTCCACGGCGAGCTGGAACGCGGCTACCGAAGCGCCGTCATCTTCACCTTCGGCGGCGGCAACAACGAGATCCAGCGCGAGATCATCTCCTGGATCGGGCTGGGCATGCCGCGCGTACGGCGGTGAGGCGGCCGGGCCGCGGCCAGGCCGCCGCCGGTCCTACGTCCACCGGCGCAGACGCGACGGGACCTCCGCTCGATGCCCGGCCGCCCGGAGCGGTTCTAGCGTGCGGTGCATGGAGATCCCCGAGCAGTACAAGTACGCCGTCATCCCGCACGCGTTGGTCGACGGGGCCGCCGAGGCGATCACGTTCTACGCCGCCGCGTTCGGAGCGACGGAGTCCTTCCGGCTCGAAGGCGACGACGGGCGGATCGTGCACGCCGAGATCAGGATCCACCGCTCCACCCTCATGCTCGGCGACGCCGAGGCCCCGGCCTCGCCCCCGTCCGCCGCGGCCGCGCCGTCCGTCGTCCTGCACGTCTACGTGCCGGACGTGGACGCCCTCACCGACCGGGCCGTGGCCGCCGGAGCCGAACTGCTCGCGGCCCCGGCCGACATGCCGTACGGCGCACGCCAGTCGATGCTGCGGGACCCCTTCGGCCACGTCTGGATCTTCCTGACGCCGCTGTCCTGATGACCTCAGAAGTGGGTGGCGATGCCGAAGGCCTCGCGGAGCCGGAGCATGTCGTGGCGGTCCCGGTCGGTCGGCTCGTACCCCTGGTGGAAGTACACCTGCTGCTCGGCCGACAGGCACGGGACGACGGTCCGTTCGACCTCGCCGGTGACGAAGCACGCGGCCGGGTAGACGAAGGGCCGCCCCGGCTCCGGCGACGCCTGTTGCGCGCTCCCGTCGGCGGCGAAGGACAGCGGGTGCAGGTCGATCTCACGGCCCCTGCCGTCGGTGACGACGAAGCGCACCGGCCGCCGGTCGAGGGACTGGGTGAAGCCGGCCGCGGCCAGCGCCGCGACGACGGTGTCCTCCTGCGCGTGGCGGTGCATGAGGTCCAGGTCCCGGTGGTCGCGGGTCTGCCTGCGCAGCAGGGCGTCGACGCCCCAGCCGCCGCCCACCCAGACCTCCGCGCCCGCGCTCCGCAGCAGGTGCAGGATCTCCACCACGTCCGGCCCGGTCATCATCGCCGCATCCCCCCTCGCCCGGTTCGAAGCCCCAGGGTGCCACCCCGGAGCGGATCACGGGGCCGGGCACCGCGGAGTATGGTGGAGGTGGCGGTGGTCCCTGGTGACCGCCGCGCGGCGGTGGGGCCCGCCGTAACCGAACCGCGGTGAGGATGCCGCCAACGGTCCCTACTTGTGACGGAACGCGCCCGCAGCAGGGCGCCTCACGAGTAGGAGACGCATGACCTCACCAGCCCCCTTCTCCCCGATGACCGAGCCCGTGTCCCCCGACGTCGAGCCGCAGCCGCCCCTGCCGCGATCCGCGCGGATACGGGAACAGGCGCCGGTCGTCGGCGTGGTCGCGGTCGGCGGAGCGCTGGGAGCGTGCGCGCGCTACGGCGCGGGCCTGCTGTGGCCCGGTGCGCCGGGCGCCTTCCCGTGGACCACCTTCGGTGTCAACGCGCTCGGCTGCGCCGTGATCGGCGTGTTCATGGTGGTCATCACCGAGATGTGGTCCGTGCACCGGCTCGTGCGTCCGTTCTTCGGCACCGGCGTGCTCGGGGGCTTCACCACCTTCTCCACATACGCCGTCGACATCCACGGCCTGGTGGAGGGCGGTCACGCCGGCGCCGGGCTGGCCTACCTCGCCGCCACGCCGCTGGTCGCCCTGGCCGCGGTGTGGGGCGCGGCGCACGCGACCCGTCGCCTGATCGTTCGGAGGCAGACATGACACGGCTGCACGGCACCGCGATACGGTTGACGATCCTCATCGGCGACAACGACACCTGGCACCACAAGCCGTTGTGCTCCGAGATCACCCGCCGCGCCCACGACGCCGGCCTGGCCGGCGCCAGCGTCTTCCACGGGGTGGAGGGCTTCGGCGCCTCCTCGCTGATCCACACCAGCAGGCTGCTCTCGCTGAGCGACAACCTGCCGGTGGCCGTCGTCATCGTCGACCACGAGGAGCGCGTCCGCGCGTTCCTGCCGCAGCTCGACGAGCTGGTCACCGAAGGGCTGGTCACCCTCGACGAGGTCGAGGTCATCCGTTACGTGGGACGGGGGAACCACGGGTGAACTGGGTGCTCGTCATCGCCGGGGCCGTGGTCGGGGCACCGCTGCGGTACCTCACGGACCGCGCCGTCCAGGCCCGGCACGACACCGTGTTCCCGTGGGGCACGTTCACGGTCAACGTCGTCGGCTGCCTCGTCCTGGGGCTGGTGGCAGGCGGGGTCACCTACGGGGCGGCCTCCCATTCGGTCCAGCTCCTGGTCGGCACGGGTTTCTGCGGGGCGCTGACCACCTACTCGACCTTCTCGTACGAGACCCTGCGGCTGGCGGAGACCGGGGCGCGGTTCTTCGCCGTCGCGAACGTCGTCGCCAGCGTGGTCGCCGGGATCGGCGCGGCCTTCACCGGGGCCGCCGTGGCCCAGGCGATCTGGGCCTGAACCGCGCCCGGCACCGGAAGGCCGCAGAACAGGACGTTCCCGGCGACCCGCCTAAAATGAGAGGAGTCCACACTCCGGCCCGTCGCCCGGAGCGGACGCGGGTGCGTTCCCCGCCGACAGGCGCCGCGAGGCGTGTGCCGCGTGCCGGGCGACGGGGCTCCCACCGC
Source organism: Streptomyces sp. PA03-1a (assembly GCF_033792805.1). Taxonomy (NCBI): domain Bacteria; kingdom Bacillati; phylum Actinomycetota; class Actinomycetes; order Kitasatosporales; family Streptomycetaceae; genus Streptomyces; species Streptomyces sp. PA03-1a. The sequence goes on along the minus strand of NZ_JARAVO010000033.1, from coordinate 35,970 downwards.
GGGAGGGCACCATGTCCCTGGCTCAGCGTTCCGCCACCCGGATCCAGACGGCGGGCCACACCCAGACCCCACCGGCCGACATACGCGACTCGCTGTTCACGGCACCCCTGCTGCTGATCGGCGGGTGGCTGTTCGCCGCCGGATGGGCGCTGGCGTATCCCGACACGCCCATCGGCAACAACGTGCGGATCGTCGACCTGGTCTTCTCGACCATCATCCTGCTCAACGCGATCGCACGGGCGGCCCGGACCCGGGGGCCCGGCAGCGACGTCATCACCATCGTGTGCGGTGCCTGCCTGGTCGCCTCGCCCTTCGTCTTCGGCTACTTCGACGACCCGGGCGCCGGTCTCGCGCCCCTCAACCAGATCGTGACGGGCGTGGGCCTGATCGTCCTGGGAGCGGTGAGCCTGGCCCTGATCGAGCGACGGCGCTCCCACCCGCCGGGTGACGCCGCGCCCGCCCGCTGACACGCCACCGAGGGAGGGCCGCACGGGGCAGACCCGGCGCCCCGCGCGGCCCTATGCTCGGCGCTGCGGGCACCAGGCCGGAGGCCGCCGCCCCGGTCGCGGGTGGGGCCGGCCGTGGTCGCACGGCGACAGGAGGCTGCGATGCGCGACGCCGACCCCGGGCTCTTCGGGCCCGCCTCGGTCACCTGGCAGATGCACGGCGACCCCATGATGTGGATCGCCGGCGTACGGGCGCTGTACCTGCAGGCGCTGCACCCGCGCGCGGTGCGCGGCGTCACGCAGAACTCGGACTTCCGCCGGGACGCGTGGGGCCGTCTGCTGCGCACCGCGGACTTCGTCGGCACGATCACCTACGGCACCACGCTGCAGGCCGAGCGGGCCGGGGCCAAGGTGCGCGGCATCCACCGCCGGCTGTCCGCGACGGACCCGGACAGCGGCGAGCGCTTCCCCGTCGACGATCCCGGACTGCTGCTGTGGGTGCACTGCGCCGAGATCGACTCCTACCTGGAGGTCGCGCGGCGCTCCGGCTTCCCCCTGTCCGACGCGCAGGCCGACGCCTACGTCGCCGAACAGCGCGAGGCCGCCCGGCTGGTGGGCCTGGACCCGGCGGAGGTCCCCGGCGACACCGAGTCGCTCGCCGCCTACTTCGAGAAGGTGCGGCCGGAGCTCGCCGCCACCCCCGAGGCCCTGGAGGTCTTCGCCTTCCTGCAGGGGCCGCCCGTGCCCTGGGCGCTGCTGCCCCTGCGGTTCGCCGTGTGGGGCCGGGCCACCGCACTGGCCTACGCCGCGCTGCCACCCTTCGCCCACGAGCTGTACGGGCGGCCCGCCCCGGCCGTCCCGGTCACCGGGCGGCGGCTGCGCGGCACGGGCCTGCTGCTGCGCACGGTCCCCTCCTACCTGCGCTGGCAACTGCCCCCCGGGCACATCCTCAAGGCGGTCGGACGCCTCGGCCCCGGCACGCACCCGTCCACCCACCGGCTGCGCGAACAGGCGCGTTCCCTGGGGTAACGGCGGGTCCCCAAGCGTGCCCCCCGCGGCCATACTGGGTACGGGGAGAGGCGGACGACCGGGGGCGGCGCACACCATGACGGCAGGTCGGTACGACGGGGGAACACTGCTGCGCGACCGCTACCGGCTGCGGGAGCGGATCGGGCGCGGCGGCATGGGCGAGGTCTGGAAGGCGCTGGACGAGTCGCTGGGCCGGGAGGTCGCGGTCAAGTGCCTGAAACCGACGAGCCCTTCACTGGACCCGTCCGTGCACCGGGTGCTGCGGGAGCGCTTCCGCCGCGAGGCACGGGTCGCGGCGGCGCTCCAGCACCGCGGCGTCACCGTCGTCCACGACTTCGGTGAGAGCGAGGGCGTGCTCTTCCTCGTCATGGAGCTGCTCGACGGCCGCAACCTGCGGCAGTTGCTCGGTGACAACGAGGGCCGTCCGCTGCCCGTCCCCGACGTCACCGACATCGCCGTGCAGATCGCGGCGGCCCTGGCGTACACCCACGCCCGGGGCATCGTGCACCGCGACCTGAAGCCGGCGAACGTCATGCGGCTCGCCGACGGCGACGTGAAGATCTGCGACTTCGGCATCGCCCGCCTCGGCCACGACATCGGCTTCACCTCGCGGCTGACCGGCACCGGGGTCGCCATGGGCACCCCGCACTACATGTCGCCGGAGCAGATCGGCGGCGAGGACGGGATCGACCACCGCAGCGACCTCTACTCGCTCGGCTGCGTCCTCTACGAGATCGCCACCGGCGCGCCGCCCTTCGATCTCGACGACACCTGGGCCGTCCTCGTCGGCCACCGCGACACTCCGCCCCGGCCGCCGCGCGAGCACCGGCCCGACCTGCCCGGGGAACTGGAGCAGCTCGTCCTCGACCTGCTCGCCAAGAACCCGGAGGACCGCCCGCAGAGCGCCGCCGACGTGGCCGGACGGCTCAAGACGCTCCGGGACGGCGGGCAGGGCGGGCAGGGCGGCACCCGCCCCGAGCCCGGGCTGCCCTCCTGGGCGCGCCGTCTGGAACTGCGGTCGGGGGCGCCCGGCATGCACGGCACCGCGGCCCTGGCGAGCCGGCACACCACGGCCGTCGGACTCGCCCGGCTGGGCCGCTGGTCCGAGGCCGAACGGTCGCACCGCGCCGTCGCCGAGGAGCGCGAACGGCTGCTCGGGGCCACCCATCCCGACACGCTCACCAGCCGCTACGAACTCGCCCTGTGCCTCAGCCGCGGCGGCCGCCACGCCGAGGCGCTGCGCGCGTACGAGGAAGTTGCCGCGGCCCGGGCGCAGGCCCTGGGCGCGGATCACCCCGCCGTGCTCGCCGCCCGCCAGGAGGCCGCCTACGCCCTCGGACGGCTCGGCCGCCACGAGGAGGCCCGCCAGGGGTACACCGCGGTGCTCGCCGCCCGCGAGGGGCGGCAGGGCACCGACCATCCCGACACCCTGCACTGCCGGCACAACCTCGCCGTCACCCTCGGGCTGCTCGGCCGCACGCAGGAGGCGTACGCGCTGGCGGCGCAGGTCGCGGACTCCCGCACCCGCGTCCTGGGCCCCGCCCACGCCGACACGCTCACCACCCGCTGCGAGGTCGGCCATCTGCTCGGGCTCCTCGACCGCTGGCCGGAGGCCCGCGCCACCTACGCCCACGTCGCCGCGACCCGGGCCGCACTGCTGGGGGCCGACCATCCCGACACCCTGGCCACCCGCCACGAACTGGGCATCTGCCTGGGGCGGATGGGCCTCGGCGCCGAGGCCCACGAGCTCTACACCGACCTCGTCGCCCTCCGCACCCGCCTGTCGGGCCCCGCCCACCCCGACACCCTCCGCGCCCGGCACGGCCTCGGGGTCAGCCTCGGCCGTCTCGGCCGCTGGAGCGACGCCCTCGCCGAGGCCCGCGACGTCGCGGCGGTCCGCACCCGCGCGCTCGGCACGGACCACCCCGACACGCTCGTCAGCCGCCGCGAGATCGCCGTCGCCCTGGGCTGGCTGGGGGACTGGCGCGAGGCCCTGGCTCTCCACGAGGCCGTGGCGGAGGCCCGCGAGCGGACCCTCGGCCCGGAGCACCCCGACACGGTGGCCAGCCACGAGGACCGGGCCCGCTGCCGCGAACAACTGGGCCTGCCCTGCTGACCGGACGATCGGATGACCCGTGCGACTCCGGGGACGGAGGCGGCCGTCCGGGCGCGCGTTCCGTGTCCGGAGGCGGCCGATGAGGAGCCGCCGCGGAGCTCGCCGGGCCTGTCGAGGGCCGCTTCGGCGGTGGTCGCCGCACCGCCGCCGTCGAAGCGGCGTGCCGAGCAGTCGGTCGCGGCTTCCGGCTGCGGGTCCGGAGTCGCGGAGGACGGGTTCTGCCGGGCCTGCCTCCGACGAGCCCGCGTAGGCCGTGTTCCCGGCGCCGTGGCCCTGGCGCGCCGAGTACCCGGTTGCGGCGGTCGGCCGCGGGTTCCGGGTTCAGGGGCGGCCGGTGGGAACCCGGCGCGGCGGACGCCGTGGCGCAGTCCGTCGTGCCTGTCGAGGTGGCTTCGGCGGTGGCGGCCGCACAACTTCGGCGGAAGCGCCTGCGGGCCCGCACGGGGCTGCGCTCCTGGCGCGCCCGGAACCCCGCGCGCGAGGTTCCGCGTTCAGGGGCGGCTGGTCAGGCGGGACTGCGCTGCCTTGCGGAAGGCCGCCACGAGGCGGTTGCCGTCGCCGGCGCGGGTCGCCAGGACGACGTGGCTCGGCTCGACGTCTTCGAGGGGGATCGCGGTGAGGTCGGGGCGCAGGCCGCCGCGGACGCCCGCCGAGATGGTCACGGCCTGCCCGGCGGCGACCACCTCGAACTTGTCCTCGACGGCGTCGATGAGGGGGCCGTCCGGCGCCGGGCTGCCGTCGGGGCGGGGGTCGATCCGCCAGAACGCGCTCCACGACGGGTCCGACTGCCGTACCCGGGGCAGGGGTTCGCCGGCGATGTCGTCGAGCGTGACGGACTCCTTGCCCGCGAGGCGGTGGTCCAGTGGCACCACCAGCACCCGGGGTTCGTCGTACAGCACGGTCACGTGCAGCCCGCCGGTGGGGAACGGCAGCCGCGTGACGAGCGCGTCCACCCGGTGGTCCAGCAGTGCCGCGCTCGCCTCGTTCCAGGGCACGTGCTGGGTGCGCACGTCGGCGTCGGGATGACGGTGGCGCAGTTCCCGCACCGCGGGGGTGACGATGAGGCCCGCGGTGTAGCCCACGGTGATCCGGCTGGGCCGGGCGGCGGCGCGGGTCTCGGCCGCGGCACTCGCGGCGGAGCGCAGCAGCGCCCTGGCGCGGGGCAGGAAGACCTCCCCGGCCTCGGTGAGGACGGTGCCCCGCGGGGTGCGGTCCAGCAGGCGCGCGCCCAGTTGCTGCTCGAGGCGGCGGACCTGCCGGCTCAGGGACGGCTGCGTGACGTGCAGCGCCTCGGCGGCCCGGCCGAAGTGCCGGTGCTCGGCGACGGCCGTGAAGTAGCGCACGAGCCGCAGGTCGAGATCCGGCGGCGCGGAGGAGGACTCGGACATGACGCCCAGCCTAGTCCGTCCCGTCCCCTTCCACCTGGGGTGATGCCCGGAACGCATTGCGCCGTGCAGAACGGGCCTTAGACCGCGGGTGGTCCCGGCCCGCACGATGGAGACCGCCCCGGACCGCGCCGCCGGCACCGCGCGAGGGGCGGCACCACACCACCTCATCGAAGGATCGCAGCATGCGTGTATTCGTCACCGGCGCCACCGGGCACATCGGGACCGCCGTCGTCGCCGAACTCCTCGGGGCCGGGCACGAGGTCGTCGGCCTCGCCCGCTCGGACCGTTCCGCCGCCGCCCTGACGACCGTGGGGGCCGGGGTCCACCGCGGCAGCCTGGAGGACCTCGACGGCCTGCGCCGCGGCGCCACGGAGGCCGACGGCGTCATCCACCTGGCCTTCGGCCACGACTTCTCCGACTACGCGGGCGCAGTCGCCACCGACCTGCGGGCCGTCGAGGCGATGGGGGACGCGCTCGAGGGCTCGGGACGCCCCTTCGTGATCACCTCCGGCACGCTGATGCTCGCCTCCGCCGTCGCGGGCCGCCCCGGGACGGAGGACGAGGCGGCGCCCCCGGCATCTCCCCGTGGCGAGGCGGAGAACGCGGCCGTCGCGCTCGCCGCGCGCGGGGTCCGGTCGTCGGTCGTCCGCCTCGCCCCGTCCGTGCACGGCCCGTCCGACCGGCACGGCTTCGTCCCGCGGCTGATCGGCATGGCGCGCGACAAGGGCGTCTCGGCGTACGTGGGGGACGGCGCCACCCGTTGGCCCGCCGTCCACACCCTGGACGCGGCGCGCCTGTTCCGCCTGGCCCTGGAAGCGGCGCCGGCCGGCTCGCGGCTGCACGGGGCCGGTGACGAGGGCATCCCGTTCCGGGAGATCGCCGAGGCGATCGGGCGCGGCCTGGACGTCCCGGTGAAGAGCGTGCCGCGCGAGGCGGCGGAGGAGCACCTCGGCTTCCTGTCCGGCTTCGTGACGCTGGACAACCCGACGTCGAACGCGCGCACCAGGGAGCTCCTGGGGTGGCGCCCGGAGCACCCCGCGCTGCTCCAGGACCTGGCGGAGGGCCACTACTTCGACCGGTCCGACGCCTGATCCGCGACGGCGGACGGCGGATAGCCTGCGGCCATGACCGGGCAGTCGTACGACGCTTCGCGCATCACCGTCCTGGACTTCGACGCGGGGGTGCGCGCCTGGCCGGGGAGGTACTTCCGGTTCGGGCAGGGCGATCCGCGGCTGCCGACCGCCGTGCTGTCCGCCGTCGCCGGGCACGTCATGCACCCGGCGGCCGCGGTCGCCCCGTCGCATTCGCTGAGCGGGCTCGTCGAGATCACCGCTGAGCTCTCCTTCACGGTGACCCTCGACGAGCCGCACTCCTGGGAAGGGCAGGAGGCTCCCGCCCCCGGGTACTTCGGCTCGCTGCTCGGCCCCGCGTGGCTCCTGCCGGCCGCCGCCGCGGCGCTGAGCACGCGCACGGTGGTGGAGATGTGGTGCGGCGGCCGCGGTTTCCGGCAGGAGTCGACGGGGCTCAGGCCCGTCTCGGCGCCGCTCGAGCGGGCGGCGCCAGCAGGGTGCGGGAGCCGGTGGGAATTCGCCCTGGACGGCGGGTACTTCGGGCCGGGCGCCGCCCTCTCCCCGGAGCCGGGACAACTCGATCCGTGCGAGCCCGCCTGTGCGGGGCCCGCGGGGCCCGGCCGGGTGGTCGTCCGGGACCTGCGCGACGGCGGGTGGGGAGAGGTGTGCTTCCCTAAAATCTGACGCTGCATCAGAAAATCTCTTCCCCCGGCCGGTCCGCTCGGGCATCCTGCCCCCATGGAGACGGAGCTGAGCAAGAGGCTGGGCATCGAGCACGCCATCTTCGGCTTCACGCCGTTCCCCGCCGTCGCGGCCGCGATCAGCAGGGCCGGGGGCATGGGAGTCCTCGGGGCGGTGCGCTACACCGCGCCCGACGAGCTGGCCCGGGGCCTGGAGTGGATGGAGGCGCACACCGGCGGCCGGCCGTACGGGCTGGACGTCGTCATGCCGGCCAAGAAGGTCGAAGGCGTCACCGAGGCGGACGTCGAGGCGATGATCCCGGAAGGGCACCGCCAGTACGTCCGGGAGGTGCTGGCCAAGCACGGCGTGCCCGAGCTGGAGCCGGGCGACCCCACCGGCTGGCGCATCACGGGCTGGATGGAGCAGGTGGCCCGCTCGCAGCTCGACGTCGCCTTCGACTTCCCGATCGGCCTGCTCGCCAACGCGCTGGGCTCCCCGCCCGCGGACGTCGTACGGCGCGCCCACGACCGGGGCGTCCCCGTCGCAGCCCTCGCCGGCAGCGCCCGGCACGCCCGGCACCACCAGGAGGCGGGCATCGACATCGTCGTCGCGCAGGGCTACGAGGCCGGCGGCCACACCGGCGAGATCGCCGGCATGGTGCTGGTGCCGGAGGTCGTCGGTGCCGTGGACCCGCTGCCCGTGCTCGCCGCCGGAGGCATCGGCACCGGTGAGCAGGTCGCCGCGGGACTGGCGCTGGGCGCCCAGGGCGTGTGGCTGGGCTCGGTGTGGCTGACCACCACGGAGGCAGAACTCCCCTCCTCCGCCCTGGTCCGCAAGCTCCTCGCGGCCGGCTCGGGGGACACCGTCCGCTCGCGCGCCCTGACCGGCAAACCGGCCCGCCAGCTGCGCACCGAGTGGACCGACGCCTGGGACGGCCCGGCCGGGCCCGGAGCGCTGCCGATGCCCCTGCAGGGCCTGCTGGTCGCCGACGCGATCACCCGGATCCAGAAGTACGAGGTGGCGCCGCTGCTCGGCACGCCGGTCGGCCAGATCGTGGGACAGATGCGTGAAGTACGCAGCGTCCAGGCGGTCTTCGACGACCTGACCCGCGGCTTCGAGCGGGCCGTCGACCGCATCAACCGCATCGCCGGACGCACCTGAGGAGGCGGCACCCATGACACCGACCACGGCGAACGCCCCCAACGGGTTCTGGGCCCAGGCCGCCGCCGACCCGGAACGGGTCGTGCTCACCTCTCCCGACGGCGACCGGTGGAGCGCCCGGCGGCTGCACGAGGAGTCCAACCGCCTCGTCCACGGACTGCGCGCCGCCGGCCTGCGGACCGGCGACGCCTTCGCGGTCGTGCTGCCGAACGGCGCCGAGTTCCTCACGGCGTACCTCGCCGCCTTCCAGGCCGGGTTCTACCTCGTCCCGGTCAACCACCACCTGGTGGGGCCCGAGATCGCCTGGATCGTCGCCGACTCCGGCGCGAAGGTGCTCGTCGCCCACGAGCGCTTCGGTGACCAGGCACGCGCCGCCGCCGACGAGGCGGGACTGCCCGGGACACGCCGGTACGCCGTCGGCGCCACGGGCATCGACGGCTTCCGCCCGTACGCGGACCTGCAGGCCGGCATGCCCGGCACCCCGCCGAGGGAGCGCACCACCGGCTGGGTCATGAACTACACCTCCGGCACCACCGGCCGCCCCCGCGGCATCCGGCGCGCCCTGTCCGGCAGGCCTCCCGAGGAGACCCACCTCGGCGGCTTCCTCGGCATCTTCGGCATCCGCCCCTTCGACGGGAACGTCCACCTCGTCTGTTCGCCGCTGTACCACACGGCGGTGCTGCAGTTCGCCGGCGCCGCGCTGCACATCGGCCACCCGGTCGTCCTGATGGACAAGTGGACGCCCGAGGAGATGCTGCGGCTGATCGACGTCCACCGCTGCACGCACACCCACATGGTGCCGACGCAGTTCCACCGGCTGCTGGCCCTCCCGGAAGAGGTCAGGAGCCGCCACGACGTCTCCTCGATGCGGCACGCCATCCACGGCGCCGCGCCCTGCCCCGAGCACATCAAGCGGGCCATGCTGGAGTGGTGGGGGCCGTGCGTCGAGGAGTACTACGCGGCCAGCGAGGGCGGCGGCACCTTCGCCTCCGCCGCCGAGTGGCTGAAGAAGCCCGGCACGGTCGGCAGGGCGTGGCCGATCAGCGAGATCGCCGTCCACGACGACGACGGCAACCGGCTGCCGCCCGGTGAACTCGGCACCGTCTACATCAGGATGAACACCCCCGGCTTCCGCTACCACAAGGACGAGGCCAAGACCCGGGCGAGCCGCATCGGCGACTTCTTCACCGTCGGGGACCTGGGCTACCTGGACGAGGACGGCTACCTCTACCTCCGCGACCGCAAGATCGACATGATCATCTCCGGTGGCGTCAACGTCTACCCCGCCGAGATCGAGGCCGCGCTCCTCAGCCACCCCGCGGTCGCCGACGCGGCCGCCTTCGGCATCCCCCACGACGACTGGGGCGAGCAGGTCAAGGCCGTCGTCGAGCCCGCCCCCGGCCACGAGCCCGGGCCGGAGCTGGCCGCCTCCGTCCTGGCCCACTGCGAGGAGCGCCTGGCGGGCTACAAGCGCCCCCGGTCGGTGGACTTCGTCGCCGAGATGCCGCGTGACCCCAACGGCAAGCTCTACAAGCGCCGGCTCCGCGACCCGTACTGGGAGGGCCGCGCACGGCCGCTGTGACCGCCCGGCCGCCCGGCCCCCGGACGGCCGGACGGCCGTGTCCGCCGGGGCGCCGGGCGGGGCGGCGGCGCCTACTGTGGAGGCGAGGGAGGCACATCCGATGACCCGACCCGTCACCGTGGGCCTGGACGGCTCGCCGGAAAGCCACGCCGCCATGCACTGGGCGGCGGGGGAGGCGCTGCGGAGATCGGTGCCGCTGCGCCTGGTGCACGCCGGGGGACACCCGTACGGCGACGCGGTGGTGCGCGAGGCCGCACAGGAGCTCGCCGAGCGCTATCCGGGGCTGCCCGTGACGACGGACGTGGCCGACGGCCCGCCGGCGGAGCTGCTGGTCGCGGAGGCGGGCCGCAGCGAGTTGCTCGCGCTCGGCTCGCAGGGGCTGAGCGGGCTCAGCGGCTTCCTCCTCGGGTCCGTGGGGCAGGCGACGCTGGCCCGCGCCGAGGGCCCCGTCGTGGTCGTCCGCACCGGCCAGGACGAGGGAGCCGGGGACGACCGGCGGCCCGTGGTGCTGGGCTTCAGCCTGCGGCAGGGCGCGGACGACGTGATCGCCTTCGCGGTGGAGCACGCGCGGCGGCGCGGGGTGCAGCTGCGGGTGGTCCACGCGTGGTCGTACCCGCCGACGTACGGATACGTCCCCGCGGCCATGGACCCCACCTGCGGCGCGGAGATCTCGGCGGCGGAGCGGCACGCGGTGCAGGCCTCCCTCGCGCCGTGGCGGGAGAAGGCGCCCGGTGTGGAGATCACGGAGGAGGTCGCCGCGGGCAACGCCGCGCAGCCCCTGGTGGACGCGGCGGCCGGCGCCTCGCTGCTGGTCGTCGGACGGTGCCGGAACCGGCACGGAGGCGCGGGCCCGCACCTGGGCCCCGTGGCGGCCGCGGTGCTGCACCACGCGGCCTGCCCGGTGGCCGTCGTCCCGCACTGACGCCCGCGGGAGCGGGCCTGTTCGCGGTGGGCGGACCGGAACGGGTGACGCCCGGACGAGTGACGTCTCCGGTCGGCGGGTAGCGTCGCCCGGGTGAGCGATCTCCACACCGTGCAGGTGAACGGCATCCGGATGGCCTACCGCAGCTGGGGCGAGGCGGACGCGCCGCCGCTCGTCCTGCTCCACGGACGCGGCTTGGACGGCGCCGACTGGCAGCCGGTCGCGCCCGCGCTGGCCTCGGCCCACCGGGTGTACGCGCCCGACCTGCGCGGCCACGGCGCCAGCGACTGGCCGGGCGAGTACGCCTTCGAGGCCATGCGCGACGACGTCGTGGCCTTCCTGGACACCCTCGGCCCGGAGCGGGTGGTGCTGGCCGGGCACTCGATGGGCGCGGTCGTCGCCTACCTGGTGGCGGCGAAGGTGTCGACCCGGCTGGCGGCCCTCGTCCTGGAGGAGCCCGTGCCGCCGGACCCGGAGGTGCCGCCGCGGGCCGTGCCGTCCGGCCCCGAGGGGGACGAGACGTGCGACTGGCGGGTCATCGCGGCCGTCAACCGCTGGCGCAACGCCCCCGACCCGGGCTGGTGGGACCTGCTGGCGACGATCGACTGCCCCACCCTGGTCCTCGCCGGCGGGGCGGCCAGCCACGTCCCCCAGGACGGCATCGCGGCCGTCGCGGCCCGGGTGCCGGGGGCGCGGCTGGTGACGGTGGAGGCGGGGCACCTGGTCCACCAGGAGCGCCCGGCGGACTTCCTCGCCGAGGTCAGGGGGCTCCTTCCGGCGCCCCGCCCTTGACCGGCAGCCCGGCCCGCAGCCACGCCTGGAAACCGCCCTCGAGGTCGGTGGCCCGGGTCAGGCCGACGTCCAGCAGCGAGGCCGCCGCCAGGCTGGAGGTGTAGCCCTCGGAGCACGCCACGATCCAGCGCACGTCGGGGCCGGTGGCCTCGGGGACGCGGGCGTCGCTCAGCGGGTCCAGCCGCCATTCGAGGACGTTGCGCTCGATCACCAGGGCGTCCGGGAACTCACCCTCCAGGGCCCGCTGCGCGGCCGGGCGGATGTCGACCAGCAGTGCCTCACCCGCGGCGATCTCGGCCGCCGCGTCGTCGGGCCCGACCCGGTCCAGCCGGGCCCGGGCGCGGTCGAGCATCCGGTCGATGCCGGACCTGACGGTGGCGGACGGGTTCATCGGGCGGCCTCCGGAGCGGTCGTGGACGCGGACGCGGTCACGGCCAGGGCGCGTGACAGGGGGACGGCGCGGGGCACCGCGGAGGGCTCCGGCTCGTCCGTCAGCACGGTACGCGTGCGCCGCAGCGAGCGCGCGGCGTCGACCGCGTAGTACGACATCGCCGTCAGGGGCGGCGAGTAGGCGTGCACGCTCACCGCGGGCGCGGCGGAGACGTTGACGACGTCGTGGACGTGCCCGAGCGGGAAGGCCGCGCCGCCGCCCGCGGCGAGTTCGCGGGTCGCGATGCTGCCGTGGCCCCGCTCGTCGTGGAGCCAGCGGTGCTCGGTGAGCGTGCCGCCGACGACGGTCAGGGCACCGAGCGAGCCCGCGTGGTCGTGCAGTTCGGTGGACGTGTCGCACGGCCACGTGATCAGCCAGACGTCCACGTAGGGGTCCTGGTGCAGCCGGGTGTACCAGCGGCGGTCGGGCAGGTGGACGGGCAGGTGCACACCGGCCTCGACGGCGGCGGCGTAGCCGCGGACGAGCGCGCGCAGTTGGGGGAGGACGAGCGGGGTGGGACCGCTCGCCCGGTGGTGCAGGGCCATGGGAAGGGCTCCAGAGCGGGAACACGACGTGCCCCGCCTGGGCGGGGGGGCAGGTCATGGGGTGGTCGGGGCTACGGAGGTCAGCCCCGGCGACAGCTCTGGTCGAAGTGGTGCGCACGGCGTCCCGGCCACAGGGGGCCGAGGTTCCAGATGTTCGTGCGCATGGACCCATGCAAACACACGGACCGCCGGTCTGTCCCCTCCGGAGTCGGGTACGTCACACAGGTGACACATGGGCCGCGACGGCCCGCGCGCACTCCATGGACTCCATGCGTGTCGTGTCCACTTCGATGTCGTAGACGACTCCCCGGTGGACCGCCTCCGCCTGCGCCGCCGCCATGCCCGGTACCCGGTCGCCCCGGGCGATCTCCCGGCCCGCCGCCACCTCGGGGGCGCAGCGCACGCCGACCCACAGCACCTCCAGGCCGTCCAGGGCCCGCCGCCAGCGGTCCTGCGAGGCGGGGCCGCCGAGGAACACCTCGTCGACGACGACCCGGGCACCGGCCCGCGCCATGGCAGCGATACCGGCCGTCCAGGCCTCGTCCAGGGCCCGGAAGGCGGCGCCGACCGACACGCTCCCGTCGGCACCGAAGCCGATGCCCGCCCCGGCCCCGGAGCCCCGCAGCCCGGCGGGCAGGCCGTCGACGAGCGTGTCGGAGCCGAACGTCAGCCACGGGTCCGGCAGGAGCACCGCCTGCAGGCAGCGCGCGATGCCCGACTTGCCGGAGCTGGAGCCGCCGTTGAGCACGATCACCTGGTGGGCCATCGGGCCAGGCTAGGGGCGGTGCCGGAGGGTCCGCGAGTCAATTGACCTCCGGCGAGCGGCGGGCGAAGCGCCGGAGCCTTTGTTCCTCGGCGGGCAGCAGATTGGGGTTGGCGAGGCGCGCGGCGATCGCCTCGGCCATCCTCGGCGCCGGGTCGGCGGGGGCGGCGTGGAGGAATCCGGCGATGAAGACGCGCAGGCCGACGTCCCGGACGGGGCCCAGGCCGACGCCGCGCAGGATGGCGACGGTCAGCGCGGTGTCGGCGGCGGGGTCGCCCGCCGCGGCGTTGCTCCAGTCGATCAGCACCGGTCCCTCCGGGGTGAGGATCACGTTCTCCGGGTGCAGGTCCAGGTGGAGGACGCGGTCCCGGGCGGGATCCCCGGAGGTGAAGCGGCGGCCGAGCCAGCGGGGCGCCGGGACGGCATGGAGGGACGCCTGCAGCCCGGCCAGCAACCGTCCGTGGGCGTACGCCCGCCAGGGCCTGCGGGCCAGGTCCCGGGCCATGGTGGGGCCCGTCAGGCGGTCCATGACGAGGTCGGTGCCGTCCGCGTCGTGCACCCGGGGCACCGCGAACCCCACGCCGGCGAGGTGGGCCATCAGGCGGGCCTCCTCGTGGGCCGAACCGCCGTGCCGGTAGCGGCGCAGGACCCGCGTGCCGTCCAGGGCGTAGACGTCGGCGTCGCGGCCCGCGCCGATCAGCTCCACAGGGCCTTCGCCAGCTCCCCCGCCGGGGCCACGGTCCCGAAGCGCGGGAGGGCCAGCGTCACGGCGGCCTCGTGCTCCGCCGCGCTCAGCGCGGTCATCGCGTCCTCGGCGAAGTGGAGTGCGTACCCGTGGTCGGCCGCCGCGCGGGCCGTGGACTCGACGCCCATGTTCGTCGCGATGCCGGCGATCACGAGCGTGCCGACGCCGCGCTCCCGCAACTCCTCGTCCAGGCCGGTCCCGTGGAAGGCGCCCACGGTCCGCTTGACGATCACGAGGTCGCCCTCCCGCTCCAGCCCTTCGACGAGCTCGCTCCCCGGCGGCTGCTCGTCGACCCCGGGGCGCTCCACGCGCACCAGGACGACCGGCGCCCCCGCCTCCCGGAAGGCCGTCGCGAGTCCCAGCGACGCCAGCACGACCTCCTCGCCGGACCGCGGAGCCAACGGCAGCTCCACGATGCGTTCCATCAGGTCGATCAGGACAAGTGCGGTGCGTTGGGGCTCGAGACGCGTCATGGGCACACCTTAAGTACCCCCGCCGCGCGTGCGCAGGGGCTCGCGGCCATCGGGTGCCCCCGCGCTCGGCTCACCTCGGTGTTCAGCCGCAGGCAGCTCCCTGCGCGGCCGTCTCGCGGGCCCACCGGTAGTCGGCCTTGCCGCTGGGGGAGCGCTGGATGAGGGGGGTGATGACGAGGCTGCGCGGCACCTTGTAGCCGGCGAGACGGGCCCGGCAGTGGGTCTGGATCTCCTCCAGGGAGGGCGCCGGGGCGCCTTCGCGCAGCTGGACGACGGCCGAGACGTGGTGGCCCCACTTCGGGTCGGGGACACCGGCCACCAGGGCGTCGTACACGTCGGGGTGGGCCTTCAGCGCCTCCTCGACCTCCTCCGGGTAGACCTTCTCGCCGCCGGTGTTGATGCACTGCGAGCCGCGTCCGAGCACGGTGACGATGCCCTCGTCGTCGACGGTGGCCATGTCGCCGAGCAGCACCCAGCGCTCGCCGTCGCGCTCGAAGAAGGTCTGGGCGGTCTTGCCGGGGTCGTTGTAGTAGCCGAGCGGCACGTGGCCGCGCAGCGCGATGCGCCCCGGTTCACCTGGGGCCACGGGCCCCAGGGAGGCGGGGTCGACGACGGCGATGTGCGTGCTGACGCGCAGCCGGAAGCCCCTGCGCGGACCGGCGTCGTCCGTGGCGGTGCCGTTGAAGCCGGACTCGGACGAGCCGAAGTTGTTGAGGATCATGCAGTTCGGGGCGAGCGCCTGGAACTGCGCGCGCACGGTCTCGGAGAGGATCGCGCCGGAACTGGAGAGGCTGAACAGCGAGGAGACGTCGGTGTCCTTGAGCGGTCCGGCCAGGGCGTCGGCGAGGGGACGCAGCATGGCGTCGCCGACCAGCGAGACGCTGGTGACCTTCTCGCGCTCGATCGTGCGCAGCACCTCCACGGGTGCGTACTTGCTGTGGACGACGACCTTCTGGCCGTAGTGGAAGCCGATGAAGGCGGTCAGCGTGGAGGTGCCGTGCATGAGCGGCGCGGTGGGGAAGAAGACCAGGCCCTCACCGCCGGCCGCGACCCGTTCGGCGAGTTCCTCGGGGCGGGAGACGGGGACGCCGGTGGGGGCGCCGCCGCCCATGCCGGAGAAGAAGAGGTCCTCGTGGCGCCACATGACGCCCTTGGGCATGCCGGTCGTGCCGCCGGTGTAGATGATGAAGCGGTCGTCGGCGGAGCGGGCGGGGAAGTCGCGGGCGGGCGATCCGGAGGCCTCGGCGTCGGCGAAGCCGACCGGTGCGACGGCGGGTTCGGGCGCGTCCGGTGGCGCGTCGCCGACCCGTACCAGGTGGCGCAGCCGTTCGGTACGGGGCAGGGCCGCCGCGACGCGGCCGGTGAACCCGGCGTCGAAGACGAGCGCCGTGAGGTCGGCGTCGCGGTAGAGGTAGACGAGCTCGTCCGCCACGTAGCGGTAGTTGACGTTGACCGGGACGGCGCGGATCTTCATGCAGGCCAGCGCCGTCTGCAGGTACTCGACGCCGTTGAGGAGGTGCAGGCCCACGTGTTCGCCGGGGGCGACGCCGTGGTCCGCCAGGTGGTGCGCCAGGCGGTTGGCCGCCGCGTCGAGCTGCGCGTAGGTGAGCCGGCGCTCGGCCCCCGTGCCGGGGTGGTCGAGATGCACCAGTGCCTCGCGGCCGGGCACGGTGTCGGCGACCGACTCGAAGAGGTCGGCAAGGTTGTACTCCACGGCTCCTCCTCACCGGGGCCGGGGGACCGGGTGCGCGTCCGGCTCCCAGCCGGTCATCAGAGCACCCCGCAGGGGGGCTGTGAAGGGGTCCCGCGGCAAGAATCTGACTGACAGTCAGAAAAGTATTGAACTCGACCTGCACCTACTGCAACCTGTTCTAGGTCCGGTACCAGAGGCGGGAGGACGCGATGGGCGGCACCGAACACCTCACGGTGGAGCGCGTCGGCGCGACACTCGTACTGACCCTCAACCGGCCGGAGGCGCGCAACGCGCTCTCCCTGCCGATGCTCGTGGGCCTCCACGACGGCTGGCTGGAGGCCGACCAGGACGACGCGATCCGCTCCGTGGTCCTCACCGGCGCCGGCGGAGCCTTCTGCTCCGGCATGGACCTCAAGGCGCTCGCCGCGAACGGAGGCATGGCGGGGCAGCAGTACCGGGAGCGCCTCACCGCCGACCCCGACCTGCACTGGAAGGCGATGCTGCGCCACCACCGCCCCCGCAAGCCGGTGATCGCCGCCGTCGAGGGGCCCTGCGTGGCCGGCGGGACCGAGATCCTCCAGGGCACCGACATCCGCGTCGCGGGCGAGAGCGCGGTCTTCGGCCTGTTCGAGGTGCGCCGCGGCCTCTTCCCCATCGGCGGCTCCACCGTCCGCCTCGCCCGCCAGATACCACGTACGCACGCCCTGGAGATGCTGCTCACCGGCCGCCCCTACACCGCCGCCGAGGCCGAGCGGATCGGGCTGATCGGCCACGTGGTCCCCGACGGCACCGCCCTGGACGAGGCGCTGGAGATCGCCGCACTGGTCAACGCCAACGGCCCGCTGGCCGTCGAGGCCGTCAAGGCCTCGGTCTACGAGACCGCGGAGATGACCGAGGCCGAGGGACTGAGGTCCGAACTGGAGCGCGGCGGGCCAGTCTTCGCCACCGCCGACGCCAAGGAGGGCGCCAGGGCCTTCGGCGAGAAGCGCCCGCCCGTCTACCGCCGCGCCTGACACGGGAGGTCATCACCGCCATGCCCGAACCGCTCACCGCGCCCCTCGTCGTCGAGTTCCCCTTCACCCGCTCCCTCAGCCCGGTGCAGAGCGCCTTCCTCACCGGGTTGCGCGAGCGGACCGTCCTCGGCGTGCGCACCGGGGACGGGCGGGTGCTCGTGCCGCCCGTCGAGTACGACCCGGTCACCGCCGAGGAACTGCGCGACCTCGTCGAGGTCGGCACCACCGGCACGGTCACGACCTGGGCCTGGAACCCGTCGCCGCGGCCGCAGCAGCCGCTGACCACCCCCTTCGCCTGGGTCCTGGTCCGCCTCGACGGCGCCGACACCGCGCTGCTGCACGTCCTGGACGCACCCGGCCCGGAGGCGGTGCGCACCGGCATGCGCGTCCGCGTCCGCTGGGCCGGACGGCGCACCGGCGCCGTCACCGACATCGCGTGCTTCGAACCCGCCGCGGACGACGACGCCGCCGGGGCGGCCGCGGCGACCGCGCACACCGGCGCGTTCGCCGAACCCGTCACCGGCATCACCGTGCCCGCCCGGCTGGAGTACACCTACGCCCCGGGCCGGGCCCAGAGCCGCTACCTCGCCGCCCTCGCCGGGCACCGCACTGTCGGCGAGCGGTGCCCTTCCTGCCGCAAGGTCTACGTCCCGCCCCGGGGCGCGTGCCCCACCTGCGGCGTCGCCACCGACGAACAGGTCGAGGTCGGCCCGCGCGGCACGGTCACCACCTTCTGCATCGTCAACATCAAGGCCAAGGGCGTCGCCATCGAGGTGCCCTACGTCTACGCCCACATCGCCCTCGACGGCGCCGGCCTCGCCCTGCACGGACGCATCGGCGGCATCCCGTACGACCAGGTGCGCATGGGCCTGCGCGTGGAGCCCGTATGGACCGGCGACGGACGCTACCCCGACCACTACCGGCCCACCGGCGAGCCCGACGCCGACTACGACACCTACAAGGAGCTGCTGTGACCACGGCGACCACTGCGCAGGCGCGCCGGGACGTGGCCATCGTGGCCTTCGCCCAGACCCGGCACGTGCGCGACAGCGCGACCCTCTCCGAGGTCGAGATGCTGATGCCGGTGCTGCACGAGGTGCTGGGCCGGGTAGGCCTCACCGCGGGCGAGATCGGCTTCACCTGCTCGGGCTCCTGCGACTACCTGGCGGGGCGTGCCTTTTCCTTCACCATGGCGCTCGACGGGGTCGGGGCCTGGCCGCCGATCTCCGAGTCGCACGTGGAGACCGACGGGGCCTGGGCGCTGTACGAGGCCTGGGTCAAGCTCCTCACCGGCGAGGCCGACACCGCCCTGGTCTACTCCTACGGCAAGTCCTCGCCGGGGCGGCTGCGGGACGTGCTGACCCGCCAGCTCGACCCCTACTACCTGGCACCGCTGTGGCCCGACTCCGTCGCCCTGGCCGCGCTCCAGGCCCAGGCGCTGATCGACGCGGGCGACACGGACGAAGGCGCGCTCGCCGCCGTCGCCGGCCGCAGCCGGACCGCCGCCGGGAGCAATCCGTACGCCCAGGAGTCCGGCGACCGGCCGCAGGGCGAGTACGTGGTGCGGCCGCTGCGCCGGGGCGACTGCCCGCCGGTCGGCGACGGCGCGGCCGCGGTGGTGCTGGCCGCCGGGGACACCGCCCGGCGGCTGTGCGAGCGCCCCGCCTGGATCCGCGGCATGGACCACCGCATCGAGGCCCATGCGCTCGGCGTCCGAGACCTCACCGACTCACCCTCCGCCCGGCTGGCCGCGCAACGCGCCGGGGCCTTCGACGCACCCGTCGACACCGCGGAACTGCACGCCCCCTTCACCTCCCAGGAAGTTGTGCTCCGCAAGGCACTCGGCCTGGGGGACGACGTCACGGTCAACCCCTCGGGCGGCCCGCTCGCCGCGAACCCCGTGATGGCCGCCGGCCTGATCCGGCTCGGCGAGGCCGCCGCCCGCATCCATCGCGGCGAGTCCCGCCGCGCGCTCGCCCACGCCACGTCCGGGCCCTGCCTGCAGCAGAACCTGGTCGCCGTCCTGGAAGGAGAGGACCGATGAGCGCGGTGACCGGCAAGGAACCCGTCGCGGTCGTCGGCGTCGGCCAGACCCACCACACCTCGGCGCGGCGCGACGTGTCCATCGCGGGACTCGTCCGCGAGGCGGCGCAGCGTGCCCTGGTGGACGCGTCGATGACCTGGGCGGACGTGGACGCGGTCGTCATCGGCAAGGCCCCGGACTTCTTCGAGGGCGTGATGATGCCCGAGCTGTACCTCGCCGACGCCCTCGGCGCGGTCGGCAAGCCCATGATGCGGGTGCACACCGCGGGCTCCGTGGGCGGCTCCACCGCGCTCGTCGCGACCAGCCTGGTCGCCGCGCGGGTGCACCGCACCGTCCTGACGCTCGCCTTCGAGAAGCAGTCCGAGTCCAACGCGATGTGGGGGCTGTCGCTGCCCGTCCCCTTCCAGCAGCCCCTGCTGGCCGGGGCGGGCGGGTTCTTCGCGCCGCACGTGCGCGCCTACATGCGGCGCACCGGCGCGCCCGACACCGTCGGCGTCCTCGTCGCGTACAAGGACCGGCGCAACGCGCTGAGGAACCCGTACGCCCATCTGCACGAACAGGACATCACCCTGGAGAAGGTGCGTTCCTCGCCCATGCTCTGGGACCCGATCCGCTACTCCGAGACGTGCCCGTCCTCCGACGGCGCCTGCGCGATGGTGCTCACCGACGGGGCCGGCGGGCGCCGCGCCCCCGGACCGGTGGCGTGGGTGCACGGCGGGGCGATGCGCAGCGAGCCCACGATGTTCGCGGGCAAGGACTTCGTCAGCCCCCGGGCCGGACGCGACTGCGCGGCCGACGTCTACCGGCAGGCGGGCATCACCGATCCGCGGCGGCAGATCGACGCCGTGGAGATGTACGTGCCCTTCTCCTGGTACGAGCCGATGTGGCTGGAGAACCTCGGCTTCGCCCAGGAGGGCGAGGGCTGGAAGCTGACCGAGTCGGGGGTGACGGAGCTCGACGGCGACCTGCCCGTCAACCCTTCGGGTGGTGTGCTGTCCACCAACCCGATCGGTGCCTCGGGGATGATCCGCTTCGCCGAGGCGGCCCTCCAGGTGCGCGGCACGGCGGGCGGCCACCAGGTGGACGGCGCACGCCTGGCGCTGGGTCACGCGTACGGCGGGGGTTCGCAGTTCTTCGCCATGTGGGTGGTCGGATCCGGGCACCCCGGAGAGTGAAGCGGGCATGAACCGGTACCGGGTCCGGGCAGGTTCTTCCATGACCTGTCCGGGCCCCGGCACGGTCGCTAGGCTGGCCCGGACGACGGAGTCGGGAGGAGAGCGGACGTGGCCGAGAGCACGATCGGATCGCCGTTGGCCAACGGGAAGAAGCCGCAGCTTGATCTGGCCAACGCAACATGGCAGTCGAGCAGCCAGGGCACAGGAGACGTCCAGATCGCCTTCGTCGAGGGCTACATCGCCATGAGGGACGGCCGGAGCCCCGAGGGGCCCTCGCTGATCTTCACCCCGGCGGAATGGCGGGCCTTCGTCCTCGGGGCCCGCGACGGCGAGTTCGACCTCACCTGACGGAAGCTCACGGGCGCGCCGGGCAGCCCGCCCCGTCCACGACGACGGGCTGCCGGCGCACCCGGCCGGGCGCGCCCCGGAGGCCTTGGTGCCCCCGGTTCCCGCGCCCGCGGCGTCCCCGGGGAAGCACCTGACAGGCCGTCGTACCACTGCCGTTCCGGCATGTGCCGGGGGCATCACGGTGATGCGTTCCCGCACGTGGGCGCACCTGATCGAGCACGGTCGATCATTCCGCGGACGATTGTGAACAGCCGTCACCACTTCACATTTATGTACTCACGCAGGGTCCCTGGTGGCGTACGCTGAGGTGCCACCGGACAGGCGTCCGAGCATCACCGGCGCGCCCCGGCGCGCGCCGGATCAGGGGCAGGGGGTGCACTATGGCGCGGCGCACACCGAAGTCCCGGCGACCGCTCCTCGAACGCGAGGCCGAGCTCGTGGCCGTCGACGAGGCGCTGGCCGAACTCACGGGCATACGGGCCGAGGGGGACCACCCCCGCGCCGGCACACGGCGCGGCGGCGTGCTCGCCTTCGCGGCCCCCGCGGGCCTCGGCAAGACGACCCTGCTCGCGGAGACCCGGCGCCGGGCCTCCGCCCTCGGCTGCACCGTCCTGTACGCCCGCGGCGGCGACCAGGAACAGGGCGTCGCCTTCCACGTCGCACGCCAGCTGCTCCAGCCCCAGCTCGCCGGAGCCGGTGACGGGGTGCTCCGCACCACCCTCGGCAGCTGGTACGGCATCGTCGGCCCCGCCCTGGGGCTGTGCACCGACGGCGAGGGCGCGCCCCCGGACCCGCAGGGCCTCGCGGACGGACTCGACTGGGTCCTCACCCACATCGCCGTCCGGCGTGCCCCCGTGGTCCTCGTGCTCGACGACGCCCACTGGGCCGACCCCGAGTCCCTGGGCTGGCTGGCCGCCTTCGCACCGCGTGCCGAGGAACTCCCCATGCTCGTCGTCGTGGCCTACCGCCCCGACGAACTCCCCGCCCACGCCGAGGCGTTCCGCGGCCTCCCCGACCGCTCCGGCACCCGCCCGCTCGGTCTGGAACCGCTCAGCGCCGCCGCCATCGGCCGGCTCATCCGCGACGCCGTGGGCGACCACGCCGACGACGCGTTCTGCCGCGAGGCCTGGGCCGTCACCGCCGGCAACCCCTTCGAGGCCGTGGAGCTCACCGCCAAGGTCCTCGACCGGGCGCTGCGCCCCGACGAGTCCAGCGCGCACCTCCTGCGCGACCTCGCCGCCGCCGCCAAGGGCAGCGGACTCATCGCCCGCCTGGAACGCCTGGGCACCTCCACCGTCCGCATGGCGTGGGCCGCGGCCGTCCTCGGCACGTCCATCTCGCCGGCGATCGCCGCGAGCGTGGCGGGCCTGGGCGGCGAGGAGGCCGCCGACGCCGCTGACCGGCTCCGCAAGGCCCGCATCCTCACCGGCAGCGACGTCCTGGAGTTCGTCCACCCCCTCATCGCCACCGCCGTGTACCGGGCCATCCCCGACGCCGTCCGGGTCGCCCTGCACGGCCAGGCCGCCTGGTCCGTCGTGGACGCCGGGCTCGGCCCCTCCGCCGCCGCCCGCCACCTGCTGGAGACCCACCCCGAGGGCGACCCCTGGGTCGTCGGCCAGCTGCGCCAGGCCGCCCGGGACACCGCCCGGGCCGGCGCCCCCGACGCGGCCCGCCGCTACCTGGCGCGGGCCCTGCGCGAGCCGCCCCCGTTCGAGGACCGGGCGGCCGTGCTGTTCGAGCTCGGCTGCTCCTCCCTGCTCACCGAGCCGGCGACCACCGTCAACCACCTGCGCGCCGCGCTCGAGGAGCCCGTCGTCGACCCGGCGCTGCGCGACGCGATCACCTACCGGCTCTCCCAGGCGCTGGCCCACTCCGACCGGCTCGGCGAGGCCGCGGACACCGTCGGACAGGCCGCCCGGACCGCCACCAACGCGCGGGCCCGGCTGCGGATGCAGGAAGAGCAGTTCATGTGGGACGCCTTCCGCTCCGACGAACCCGACTCCCCGGCCCGTTCCCGCCGGCTGGCCCGCCTGGCCGACCGGCTGACCGGACGCGACCTGACCGAGCGCTACATCATCGGCCTGCGCGCCTGGGACGCCACCCTGCGCGGCGAGCCCGCCGAGACCGCGCTGCGGCACTCCGACCGCGCCCTGGACGGCGGACTGCCCTGGGCCAGCGAGGACTTCGGCTTCGAGGTCCCGGTCCTCGTCGCGATGACGTACATGTACGCCGACCGGCCCGGCCGCGCCGAGGAGCTCTTCGCCGCCGGCATCGGCGACTACGAGCGCCAGGGATGGCGCGGCGCCCACCTCGCCTTCGGCTACTCCCTGCTCGGGTACGTGCGTTACCGCCGCGGGCGCCTCGCCGAGGCCGAGGACTTCGCCCGCGACGGCCTGCGGCTCGCCGACCGCGTCGGCCGCGGCACCCCGGTCGTCTGGTACACCGTGGCGATCCTCGTCGAGATCCTGCTCGCCCGGGGCCGGCTGCGCGAGGCCGCGGCCCTCGCCGACGAGTACGACTTCTGCGAGCCCTTCCCGGCGGCCGTCACCTTCCCCGACGCCCAGACCGTCTACGGCGAACTGCTGCTCGCCCGGGGCATGGTCAACGAGGCCATCGCCCAGCTCGAGGCGTGCGGCCGCCGGCTCGACCCCCGGGGCATGCGCAATCCCGCCTGGTCCCCGTGGAAGCTCCACCTCGCGCTCGCCGAGGCCCGGGACACCCCGGAGCGGGCCCGTGCCACCGCCGCCGACGCCGTCGAACGCGCCCGCCAGTACGGCACCGCGTCCTCGATCGGCCAGGCGCTGCGGGTCTGCGCCGAGGTGGCCGCGGAACCCGACCGGCTCAAGCTGCTGCAGGAGGCGGTCACGCACCTGGAGCGCTCACCGGCCGGCTACGAGCTGGCCCGGGCCCTGGTCGACCACGGTGCCGCCCTGCGCCGCGAGGCCCGGCTCCACGAGGCGGCCGAGCAGCTCTACCGGGGTCTGGAGACCGCCGTCCACTGCGGTGCCGACCAACTGGCCGAGCGCGCCCGCGACGAACTCGCCGCCGCCGGACTGCGCCCGCGCAGGCTCCGTACGACGGAGACCGACGCCCTCACCGCCCAGGAACGGGCGGCCGCCTCGCGGGCCGCCCGGGGTGAGGACGACGAGCAGATCGCCGCAGGTCTGGACACCGACGTGGAGGGCGTCACCCGTCTGCTCTCCGCCGTCTACCGCAAGATCGGCACCGACCGGGCGGGCCTGTCCCGGGCGCTCGCCCCGTAGCGACGCGACCCCGGGCACACGGGCGGCCCGGGGACCGTACGATGGGCGCATGTCGTTCCTCCGCCGCCGCAGCGCCGCAACGCCCACAGGGCCGGAATTCGACGTCCTGGCCATGGACCCGGGCGACTGGCCGGGCGAACTCGGCGCCGGGCTGCTGCCCGGGGAGGACGGCAGTTGCCAGGGCATCTTCCTGCGCTACGACCTCTTCGGCGGGCGCGGTCCCGCCATGCTGATCGGCAACCTCCCCGAGGGCTCGCCCGCCCGCGACCTCGAAGAGGGCCAGATCCCCTTCGAGGTCGCCCAGCTGCTGCTGGCCCTCGGCAACGACGAGCCGGTCGAGGTCGTCGGCACCGAGGACACCCCGGTCATGCACGGTGACAACCTGCTGATCGTGCGCAAGGTGAAGCTCTCCGAGGGGCGCATCGCCTGCACGCAGTTCGATCGCAGCGACGGCGTCCTGGTCACCATCGCGACCTGGGACCGCCCGATCACCGACGACCTCTACCAGTTGCTCAAGCCCCTCCCCGCGGAGATGTTCCAGCAGGGCTGAGCGGGGCCCAGGAGGGCCGCAGGGTCACGTCCTCGGCCTTGACCCAGGCCACCCGGTGGCCGAACTGGATCTCGTAGTAGAGCTGCTCCCCCCGCACCACCACGTGCTGGGAGGCGTCGAAGGTGACCGCCCGGTAGTACTCGCCGTGCGTCGCCTGGCCCACCGCGTAGCTCTGGCCCGCGAGGAGCCGGTACGGCAGCGGGGCCTCCGGCTGCACCGGGACCCCCGCCGGGTAGGCGGACGCCTCCGGGTAGGCGCGCCCGTACACCGGGACCTCGCCGCGGCCCTCCTTCGGGCTGACCAGCAGGCCCGTGGCCGGCAGGGCGGTGCGGTGCCCCCTGGGGTCGTGGAACCAGGCCTTCTGGCCCAGGTACCAGATCGCCGTCCAGTCCCCGCGTCGCTCGGCCACCGCGAACTGCTGGCCGGTCGAGGCACGGGCGCCGGTGTCGTTCACCCCGGTCGTGGAGGGGGCCTCCCCGTGCAGACCGACGTCCTTGACGAGCGGGGCGTCCTCGCGTGGCTCGGTGTACAGCCGGACGGCCGTGGAACCGCGGGACGGGCAGGTGTCACCGGCGCTCGCGCACCCGGTGTAGACGGGCCGGTTGGAGCCGTAGTCCGGGTCGATCGTCACCAGGGCGCTGCCCGGCCCGGCGGTCTGCCGGAAGGGCGCTCCCAGGAGCTGGAAGTAGTGCGCCCAGTCCCAGTACGGGCCGGGGTCGGTGTGCATCCCCGGGATGTTCGCGGGGGTCGGTCCCGGGACGTTGTCGTGGCCCAGGACGTGCTGCCGGTCCAGCGGGATGCCGTAACGCCCGGCCAGGTAGCGGACCAGCCGGGCCGACGCCCGGTACATGGCCTCGGTGTACCAGGCGCCGGGATCGGTGAGGAAGCCCTCGTGCTCGATGCCGACGGACTTGGCGTTGACGTACCAGTTGCCCGCGTGCCAGCCGACGTCCTTGGTCCTCACGTGCTGGTCGACGTGGCCGTCCGCGGAGCGGATCGAGTAGTGCCACGCGAGGTAGTCCGGCTTCTGCACCAGCTGGAGGGTGGTGTCCCAGGTGGCCTCGGTGTCGTGGACGACGATGTAGTCGATCTTCTGGTCGTGCGGGCGGTCGGCGAGGTCGTGGTTGCCGTAGTCGCCCGTGCCGTACTCCTCGTACGGCGCCGGGAGCCATTCGCACGCGATCGTGCGCGGGCACTCCGTCCCGTCCGCGGCAACCGTGCGCAGACCCAGGGAGCGGAGCTGGGCGGTCTCCGGCGCGAGCCCGGGGTGCGCGGCGAGGGTGAGGCTCTCCCCGTCGTCCGTGGTGCGCGTGACTCCCTCACGGATGACCTGGAAGACGTCGTCGGCGAAGACCGACGCCGTGGCGGTGTCGTCGGCGCCCGAGTAGCGCGCCACCGCGCCGTACCAGCGGGCCGGGTCCGAACTCAGCGGTGTGCCCAGCGACTTCTGGGCCCGGGCCAGCAGCGCCGCGCCCCCCTCGACGTTGGCCGCCGGGTCCTCGCGCAGCTCCTCGGCGCTCAGCCCGGTCAGCCCGGCGGCGCGGTCCAGCGTGGTGAGGGTCGAGGGCAGCGCGCGGGTGTCCACGGCGGGCAGCCCCACGTCGGCCAGGGGACGGCCCGCGTCTCCGCGCGGGTCGTCACCGCCATCTCCCCGTCGGGGCTTGTCGGTGAGCGCCGTCCGGGCGTCCGTGAGGTGCATGGGGCCGTATCCGGCGGTGACACTGGGCAGTCCGCGGTGGGTGTCCCAGCGCGACTCCAGGTAGGCCACGCCCATCAGCACGCTCTCCGGGACGTGATGACGTTCCGCGGCGTCCTGGAAGGCCTGCCGGAGAGGTGCGTCCCGCTCCTGCGGGGTCACGCCGGCCGCGGGCAGCGGCGGCAGGGCGGAGAGCAGGGCGCCGACGGCCACGGTGACCGTTGCGGCGGTGACGACCTTGCGCGGGCGTCTCGCGTTGTGGGGGGTTCCTCGCACTGCAGCCTCCTGTGGTGACGCACGGGGCCGATCGGCACCACAGAGGTATCCGTTGGTCGACGATCCGTCAACTAGGCGCTGTGAAAGCTGTTTACGCATGTCAGCGCCCGTGCCGGGAGCTTTCCCCACACGGGTGCCATGGCCTGCGGTGCGTCAGTGGACTGGACCACCGGCGGTGCCGTCCCGGCCGTGAGGCCGCCCGGGCGGCACCGCGACGGCACCGGAGGACCCTCCCCTGGCCCCCGGGTCCGCGACCGCGGTGCTCCGCCGTCCACTACGCACCGGTTCCTCCTCTTCCGTCCGGGGACCGGCCGGAAGGTCACCTCGTGCCGACGGCGGCCCTGACGGCCCGCCGGGCGAGGCCCGCGTCGTCGTGCAGACGGCGCAGCAGCAGGCGCTGCTCCTCGCCGGCCTCGGCCGCGCCCGGACCCACCGGGACGGTGCTGCGCATCGTGCGCTGCACGGCCGTCTCGTAGGTGCGGATCTCGCGGGTGACCACCAGCATCAGGTTGACCAGGAAGGCGTCACGCGCGATCGGTCCGGCGGCCTGCGCCATCTGGCTGATCTGCCGCCGGGTGACCGGGTCGTCGCCCAGGATCATCCAGAGCACCGCCAGGTCGTAGCCGGGCAGGTACCAGCCGGCGTGCTCCCAGTCGACCAGCACCGGGCCGGCCGGGGAGAGCAGGATGTTGGAGAGCAGGGCGTCGCCGTGGTTGAACTGGCCCTGTGCGTGCGCCAGTCCGTGCAGCAGCTTCTGCAGGTCGCCCATGTCCCGGTCGGTGAGCAGTCCCAGCTCGTGATAACGGGACAGCCGTGACGCGTAGTCGACGGGGGCGTCGAAGATCCCGGCCGGCGGACGCCACATGTTGACCCGGGAGATCGCGCTGAGCGCCATCCGCACGTCGGCCCGCGGCGGAGCCTCCGAGGGGTGCCGCTGCAGGGCCGCGACCCGTCCGGGCATGCGCTCCAGCACGAGCGTGCAGCTCTCGGGGTCGGCGGCGATCAGCCGCGGCGCCCTGACCGGAGGCCGGTGCCGTACGAAGGCCCGGTACGCGCCGATCTCGTGCCGGTACCGCTCCACCCAGGCGGGGGAGTGGTCCAGCAGGCACTTGGCGACCGCGGGGGCACGGCCGGAGGTGCCGACCAGCAGCACCGAGCGGCCGCTGCGCCGCAGCATCTGGACCGGCGTGAACTCGGGGCAGATGCGCTGCACCGAGGCGATGGCCGAGCGCAACTGCGCGCCTTGGGGACCGGTCAAGTCGAGCCTCCCGCTGAGCGGGTGGGAGGTTCCCGGCGCGCCCCTGCGCGGAGCGGGCAGCACCGGACGAGGCCGTAGGGCGGTCCCTGTCCCGGTGAAGCCCGGGAGCTGGGTCGGCCGGGGCGGTGCGGACACGGAGGACGATGCTGAATACATATGGGGAGACAGATCCCTTCGTGTGCCAACGAGCTCTTGACGAGGTGGCGGGGCCGGCGCGTGGACGGATCCGGAGCCGGAGTCGGCGTCCGGTCCCGCACCCTGGGGAATGCGGGTCCGGGCCGGCGGTCCGAACTGTCCACGCGCCGTACGCCCCTCGCGTACCAGTACGCACATGTCTCTCGAGTTGTTCAACGCTGATCGGCGTTTTTCGAAAGTTGTTCATATGCGACCGTTCGCGAGCCGGCGGTTGCCGGGCCGGGTGGCGCGTTCCTACCTGACCACCGCATGCGGGTGGCAGACCATCTGGCGCACCCTGGCGAACCATGGCGAATGCTCGCGGCGGCGCTGACCGGCCGTTAGTGTCAACAGTGCCGAGGAACCTGGGGGCTTGGATGGACAAGGAAGCCAACTCACGGCTAGCGGACCTGTTCGCACTCACCGGATGGTCCAAAGGAGAGCTCGCGAGACTCGTCAACCGGCAGGCGGCGGCCATGGGCCACCCGCAGCTGGCGACGGACACCTCGCGGGTGCGCCGCTGGATCGAGACCGGGGAATCCCCCCGCGAACCCGTCCCCACCGTGCTGGCCGCCCTGTTCACCGAGCGTCTCGGCCGTGTCGTAACCATCGAGGATCTCGGGTTCGGCCGGCATCGGCGTACGGGAAGGAAGCAGTCCGTCAGCGCCGACGGACTGCCCTGGCCACCGGAGCGAACAGCCGCGGTCCTCACCGAATTCACGGGAATGGACCTCATGCTCAACCGACGCGGTCTGGTGGGCGCGGGAGCCGCGCTTGCCGCGGGTTCCGCACTCAGCAGCGCCATGTACGACTGGCTGCGCACCGATCCGGCGCTCGCGGCCGACGCCCCCACCACCAACGACCCCTTCGACGCCGACGCCGTCTCCTACGACCGCTACGAGGCGGCCCCGGTCGGCTCCCATGAGATCGAGGCGCTGGAGCGCTCGGTCGAGGTGTTCCGCGCCTGGGACGCCTCCCGCGGCGGCGGACTGCAGCGCAAGGCGGTCGTCGGACAGCTCAACGAGGTGGGCGGCATGCTCGCCTACCACCACCCCGACCACCTCAAGCGCAGGCTCTGGGGCGTGGCCGCCAACCTCGCCGTCCTGGCGGGCTGGATGTCCCACGACGTGGGCCTGGAGCCCACCGCCCAGAAGTACTTCGTCATCGCGGCGCACGCCGCGCGTGAGGGCGGGGACCGGCCCAGGGCCGGCGAGGCGCTCTCCCGCGCCGCCCGGCAGATGGTCCACCTGGGACGGCCGGACGACGCACTGGACCTGATGAAACTGGCGCAGTCCGGCTCCGGGCAGGAGACCCTGCCGCGCACCCGCGCCATGCTGTGCACCATCGAGGCCTGGGCACAGGCCTCCATGGGCCACGGCCAGGCGATGCGCCGCACCCTGGGCAAGGCCGAGGACCTCTTCGCCACCGACCGCGGCGACGTCCCGCCGCCGAGCTGGATGCAGATGTTCGACGAGGCCGATCTGCACGGGATGCAGGCGCTGGCGTACCGCACCCTCGCCGAGTACGAGCCGCTGGCGGCGCGGACGGCGCAGCAGCACGCCAAGCACGCGCTGGAGCTGCGCGGCAAGGGCCGCGACCGGTCCAACATCTTCGACTACATCTCGCTGGCCTCGGCCTGCTTCATCGCCGACGACCCCGAGCAGGCGGACCGCTACGCGCGACTGGCGCTGCTGACCATAAGGCAGAACTCGTCGCTGCGGACCTGGGACCGGCTGCGGGAGATGTACCGGCTGACGGCCCGCTACTCCGACTTCACCAGGATCCAGGACCTGCGTGAGGAGATCGAGATCGCGCTGCCGAGCGGCCCCAAGCGCAGGGGCCCCGCGATCTGAGCGGAGACCCACGCGGAGGACGTGGACATCGATGAGCGGGACCAGCCGACTCGACGCCGAATGAGCCGGCTCTCCCGGATGCCGTCCTGATGTCGACACATCGACATGGGAACACGTCGACCGTGGACCGACAGGGCCGTGGACCAGTGCGCCCGTGGACCTCAGTGGAACTTGGCGATGAGCACGCAGGCGTCGTCCTCGCGCTCGGGGGCGCCGAGTTCCTCCACCACGATGCGCACGCACTCCTGCGGGGTACGGGCCTGGGCGAACCTCGGGCCGAGCTCCAGCAGGCGTCGCACGGCGGTGGCCGAGTCCGAGGCCGCCATGGAACCGGAGCGGCGCGGCAGCAGGCCGTCGGTGTGCAGCACCAGCAGGTCGCCGGGGAGCAACCGCTCGGTGGCCTGGCCGTACTGGGCGCCCGAGGTGGCGCCCAGCAGTACGCCCTCGGGTGCGTCGAGCGGTCGCCCCGTCCCGTCGCGGAACAACAGCGGGGCGGGGTGTCCGGCCTGCGCCCAGACCAAAGAGCGGTCCTCGGGGCGGTAGCGGCAGCACAGGGCGCTGCCCAGGGCGGGCTGCGCGGAGCTGTCCAGCAACTGGTTGAGCCCGCCCAGCAGCGGGGCCGGGTCCAGCCCCGTCATCGCCATGCCGCGCAGCGCGCCGAGCAGCATGGCCATGCCGGAGGTGGCGGAGACCCCGTGCCCGGTGAGGTCGCCCACGGTGAGCAGCGCGGAGCCGTCGGGCAGGTGCAGCGCGTCGTACCAGTCGCCGCCGACGAACGCGCCGGTGGAGGACGGGAGGTAGTGGGCGGCGAGGTCGACCGTGGTGGGGCCGCCGTCCTGCGGGAACCGCAGGGAGCCGCGCCACGGCGGCAGTACGGCCTCCTGCAGCTCGACCGCCAGCCGGCGCTCGGTCTGCGCGATCTGCTGCTCGCGCTGCAACGAGTCACGGGTCTCGCGCAGCGTCCGCTGGCTGCGGCGCAGTTCGCTGACGTCGCGGAGCACCGCCCACATGGAGGCGGTGGCGCCGGCGGCGTCGAGCACCGGCTCGCCCACCATGTGCACCGTACGCACGGCACCGTCCGGGCGGACGATGCGGAACTCGCAGTCGATCGGCCGGGTGTCCACCAGGCAGCCGGTCACGGCCGCGGTGAGGGTCTGCTGGTCCTCGGCGAACAGCCAGGAGGGCAGCTCGTCCAGGGTCAGCGGCCCGTCCTCGCGGGTGCGCCCGAAGATGCGGTAGAGCTCCTCCGACCACTGGACACCGTCCGTGAGCAGGTCCCACTCCGCGCTACCGGCCCGCCCCAGGGCCTGCACGGCGCCGGCGACCGGCGCGGGGACCGGGACCTCCCGGGCGGACCGGCCCGCGTAGGCGGCGCCGCCGGGCTCGGTGCCCGTCTCCGGGTCGCCGAGGGCGGGGATGCCGTCCCGCAGTTGCCCGAGGTGCGCACCCAGGTCGTCGAGCTGGTGGACGGCGAGGTCGCACAGCGCGCGCTGCCAGCGCAGCTGCGGGTCCTCCTCGTCCTCGGCGGCGGCGTCACGACGAACGGCGTCGACCTTGCCGCGCAGCTGGCGGGTCTGGGAGATGAGCGCGTCCACGGTGCCGGGCTCAGGCTTCGCGGTGGCGCGGTCCTCATGCAAATGGGGCGGCATGACGCTCTCCGAACATGTCTCCGAACCGGGCGCCGGCCTCAACGGGGCCGTACGGATGGGCCAGTCACGACTCTTGCACAAGGAGTGATGGCCCGTAAGGGTTTCTGCAATACCCGATCCGGTGGTGCTACCGGCATATGTCAGGAGCCTGGAGGGCCGCCACGCTCGGAGAACTCGGCGGAATGCCTCGGTCCGGGTAAGCTGCGGGACTCCGGCCGCGAGCGTGCCCGCGAGCCGCCCGGGTGCCGCGCAAAGGGTTTGAACCCGGGACGATCTGCGAAGATACCTCGCAGCCGGTAACGGGAAATCCCGTTGCCAACCAACTCCCCGCACCGGATGCTGACCTCATGTTCGACCCCGACATAGCGCCCAGCGGTACCCTTCTCGGCCTCCTCCAGAGAGGACGCGGAGACGGGACCCTGCACGCCCTCGCAGCGCAGCGAGCCGACGCGCTCGCGGCGCTGGAGCAGTGCGTCCTGCGCGACCCCCGCCACGACTGGCGCGTGGAGTCCCGCTCCCTCTATTACGCGCGCCTCTACTCGGAGCTCGAGGGCTCGCTCGACGGGATCGAACAGCACCTCTTCCACCCCGACGACATCATCAGCCCCGACGAGCACCGCTGCGGCCTGGCGCTGTCCGTCCTCGGTCACCTCGCCGGTTACGGCCGCCGGGACGCCGCCCTGCTGCTGCGCCGCTACGCCGCCACCGGCGGCAACTGGGAGTGGGCCCTGGACGAGCTCGCCGTACGTGACGAGGACGACGCGCTGCGTGCCCTCGGCCCGGCCGTGCTCGCCCGCTTCCCGCTCACCACGGAGGGTGACGCCCAGCTCGCCACCGCGCTCCGCGAGGCGTACGAGCCGCGGCCCTGGCGGTTGTGGGCCGAGGATCCGGACCCCGCCGTCTCCGAACGGGTGCGCAAGGCAGCGGAACAGACCGCCTTCGACCGCTGGCAGCGCCAGATGCGGCCCGCCGGGCCGACCCCGGGCTGGAGCGTGGGCGCCGTCCTCGAATGGGCCCAGGAAGGCCTGGCCGCCCACCCACCGCAGCACCGCGACGCCCCCGCCGCCCGCTGCCTCGCCGCCGTCGCCGGCCCCGAGGACCGCGAGGAGCTCGTCCGGGCGGCCCGCGGCGGTCCCGAGGCGGCCCGCGCGGCCGCACTCCGCCACCTCTCCGACCGCCAGGACCGCGAGGCCCTCGACCTCATCGAGGCCGCCGCCCTCAGCGAGTCCGAGCTCGTCGCCCGCGCCGCCGTCGAGTCCTTCGAGCGGATGCGCAGCATCGCCGCCCTCGCCCGGGCCCGCGCCTGGTCACGCCGTGAGGACGTGCTCGGCGCGACCGCCGCCCGCATGCTCGCCTGCCGCGGCGGCGAACAGGACGCCGACCGCGTCCTCGGCGCCCTGCGCCGCCTCGTCCAGCGCGAGGGCGCCGACGCCGAGGGCCTCGCCGTGCTCGTGGAAGGGGCCGGCCGGCTCTCCATCGAGTGCGCCGCCCCCGTCCTGCGCCACGTCTACCGCGAGACGAGCTCCTCACAGCTGCGCGGCGTCGCCGCCCACGCCCTCGCCCGCACCGACCCCTGCTTCGGCGCCGGCCTCGCCGTCGAGTGCCTGTGGGACTGCGAGGAGACCACCCGCGAACTCGCCGCCCGCACGGCCACCACCTCGGACGTCCGGGTCCTGGCCCGCCTGCGCAGCCTCGCCGCCGATCCCGCGGAGGAGGCCGAGGTCCAGACCGCGGTCCGCGGCCGCCTCAGCTCCGGCGATCCCGCGCGGTAGGCCCCGGCCCCCCGGCCGCGGGTGGGGCCGGACCGGATGGACGGGTGCGACCTGCCGCTGCCGAGTCCGGCCTTCGCCCACGGCATCCCGCCGCGGGCAATCCCGGAGCGGATGGGCGTGGACGGCCGTCCGGCCCTGCTCGGCCAGGACGAACTCGCCGGCGCGTTCGGCGACCTGCTGTACGCCGACGGCGGGTGCGTCGACGGCGCCGGCCGCTCCGGGGAGTGGGCCCGGGCCTGGGAGCACGGCAGTTGGAGCTGCGTCGAGGGCGAGCGGCTGGTCCTCGACGTACCGGCGGGGACGCGGGCGCTGGTGCTGCACGCCGACGACATCAACATGCTGCCGGGCCTCCACCCGGACCACTGCCCCGGCCGCGATCCCCATCGGTTCACCCCCGGACCACGGCCCCCTGGGTCCGCGCGGCCTGTTCCACCGCCTCGCCGAAGGACTCGGCGTCGGCCTCCCGCACGCCGACCCGACCGCCCGCCGGTCCCGTGCTCGTCGCCGAACCCCTGCCCGGACCGGCGACCGGCGCCCGATGCCTCCCGGCGCGGCGTCCGGGGGAGACCGAGGGGCGCCGGCGCGGCCGGAAGGCCCGATCCGGAGCCAACGCTCACGGCACGTTCCCCAAGGTGAAAGATCCACGTGACCCGGACAACGCCCGGGGAGCCGACAACGTCCGTATGCGAGTAGCCATCGTCACAGAGTCCTTCCCACCCGACGTCAACGGAGTGGCCCACTGCGCGCTGCGCACGGCCGAACATCTGGTCCGCAGGGGCCACGAGCCGCTGGTGATCGCGCCGGCCGGCCCGCAGGAGTCCGCGCCGGGGGACGAACCGTGCCCCGTCGTGCGTGTGCCGTCGCTGCCGCTGCCCGGCTACCCGCAGGTCAGGGTGGCGCTCCCCGGCCGCAGGACCGCGGCGACGATCGCCGCGCACCGCGCCGAACTCGTCCACCTGGCCAGCCCGTTCATCCTCGGGGTGCGCGGCATGGCCGCGGCCACCCGCCAGCACATCCCCGCGGTCGCCGTGTACCAGACCGACCTCGCGGGGTACGCCCGCACCTACCTGAGCCGTGGCGAGAGCACCGCGTGGCGCCGCATCCGCGCCGTGCACACGGCCGCCGACCGCACGCTCGCCCCGTCCAGCGCCTCCCAGCGCGACCTGGAGGCGCACGGCGTCCCGCGCGTGCACCTGTGGCCGCGCGGCGTGGACTCCGTGCGCTTCGACGCGGCCCACCGCGACGAGGCGCTGCGCCGTGAACTCGCCCCGAACGGTGAGGTCCTGGTGGGCTACATCGGCCGCCTCGCTCCGGAGAAGCACGTGGAGCTGCTGGCCGGCGCGGGCCGGCTGTCCGGGGTGAAGGTGGTCGTCGTCGGGGACGGCCCGAGCGCCGCCGGGCTGCGCGAGGCGCTGCCGGACGCGGTGTTCCTCGGCCGCCGCACCGGCCACGACCTGGCGCGGATCTACGCCTCCCTCGACGTCTTCGTCCACACCGGGCCGTTCGAGACGTTCTGCCAGACCGTCCAGGAGGCGATGGCCAGCGGGCTGCCCGTGGTCGCCCCCGCCGCCGGCGGTCCGCTCGACCTCGTCGACCACGGCCGCACCGGGCTGCTCGTGCCGCCCGGCGACGTGGACGCCGTCACCGGCGCCGTACGGCTGCTGGCCGGTGCCCCGGCCATGCGCGACCAATTCGGCGCCGAGGGGCGCGCCGACGTGGCCGCGCGCACCTGGGAGGCCGTCGGGGACCTGCTCCTGGAGCACTACGCGCAGGTGCTCGACGCCCGCACGGCGGTGGCGGCATGACCGGCCCGCTGCGCATCGTCAGGCTGGCGAACTTCGTCACGCCCACCTCCGGCGGCCTGCGCACCGCGCTGCGCCACCTCGGCGAGGGCTACCTCGCGGCCGGCCACGACCCGGTCCTGGTCGTCCCCGGCCCGGCCGCCAAGGACGAGACCACCTCCCAGGGCCGGGTCATCACCCTTCCCGGCCCCCTGGTCGCCGGTACCGGCGGCTACCGCGTCCTGACCGGCCGGGCCCGGCTGGAGGCGGTGCTGGACGGCCTCCGCCCCGACCGGCTGGAGGTCTCCGACCGCACGACGCTGCGCTGGACCGGGGAGTGGGCGCGCCGCCGCCGGGTGCCGTCCGTGATGGTGTCCCACGAGAGCGTCGACGGGGTGCTGCGCACCTGGGGTGTGCCCAGCGGCCTCGCCCAGGGCGCCGCCGACCGGCTCAACCGCCGCAGCGCGCACGTGTACTCGCGTATCGTCTGCACGACGGCCTGGGCGGCGGCGGAGTTCGAGCGGATCGGGGCCCGCAACGTCGTACGGGCGCCGCTCGGCGTCGACCTGGAGGCATGCCACCCGGCGCACCACGACCCGGAGTTGCGCGCCCGGTACGCCGGCAACGCCGAGGTGCTGCTGGTGATGTGCTCCCGCCTGTCGCCCGAGAAGCGGCCGGGACGCGCCCTGGAGGCCCTCGCCCACATGCGTCGCCAGGGGGTGGACGCCGTCCTCGTCGTCGCGGGGGACGGGCCGATGCGCGCCCGCCTGGAGGCCCGGGCCCGGGAGGCCCGGCTGCCGGTCACCTTCGTCGGGCACGTCCCCGTCCGTCGCGCCCTGTCCGCCCTCCAGGCCACCGCCGACGTGGTCCTGGCCCCGGGCCCGGTGGAGACGTTCGGCCTGTCCGCCCTGGAGGCCCTCGCCTGCGGTACCCCGGTCGTCGCCAGCGCGCTGTCCGCGCTGCCCGACATCCTCGGCCCGGCCGGTGCCGCCGCCACCGACGACGGCCCGGCCTTCGCCGACGCCGTCGGCCACCTGCTGGCCCGCCCGGAGCCCATGCGCCGCGCCATCGCCCGCGCCCAGGCCGAGCGCTACGGCTGGCCGACCGCCGTGAACGCCTTCCTCGCCGCCCACGACGCCGCGCCCCGGCTCACCGTCCCGGAGGTCACGCCATGACGACGGGCACGCAGACGCCCACCGTCCCCGGACGTGCCAGACCCGCGGCCCACGCGCCCACCGTCGCGGTACCCGTCCAGGCCCAGGTCACCGCCCGGATGCCCGCC
>NZ_JARAVO010000339.1:0-7650 GCF_033792805.1 Streptomyces sp. PA03-1a | reverse complement strand
TCCAGGTCCTGGAGAAGGACATCCGCACCTGGATCCAGACCTGGAACGACGACCCCAAGCCCTTCGTCTGGACGAAAACCGCAGACGAAATCTTCGAACACCTCGCCGGATATCTGAACCGAATCAACGACTCAGGACACTAGATGGCCAATTCCAAGGGATGCCTGCGGGGGGTGTGGGGCGGGCGGCGGCCGAAGCCACCGCGAGACGGTCAGGCGGTGGGCTGCCGCCCCTGGTTGTCGAGGTGGCAGCGGGCGGTCAGTCGTCAGGGTCGACTTCGGGGTGCGTGAACCGCACGGGCTTGCCCAGCGACCGGGCGTAGGCGATTTCGGCTCGGGTGCTGTCTCCGATGTAGTCGCCGACCACGAGCACCTCATCGGCGAGCCGGATCTTCGCCCGGTGCAGATCGTCGAGTCGAACCTTCAGCGCCTCGGCCTCGGCAGGATCGGACCAAAGTTCGTGCGGCGACTTCATGTCGCAGCCCGGTTTGACGACGATCCTTCCGGCTGTGGTCTCCCGCAGATCGGCCTCGTCCATCTCGGTCATGAAGCGGGTGGAGCCGCAGATCACGACGATATGCGGGAGGCTCAACAGCTTCTTCGCGTCGGCGAGCTTCTCCTCGGGGGTGAGCAGTTGCGGGTATGACACCGGTTCCTCCTGGTGGTGCGGTCCAAGGGGTGCCTGCGAAGACGAGAACGAGGGTGTCCAAGATCGTTTCGTCGAACGACGTGGACACCCTCGCGACAGCACTCTATGCGACGGCCGACGACATGCCGAAGGAGCATCCTTCCTCAGGCGGAGCGTGCGAGCGCGTCGCGGTGGACGGCGTGGGCGAGGGGCGCACCGTGGGCGAGACGTTCGATCTCCTCGATCGCGGTGTCGGCGAGCCGGGCCAGCTCGCCGCCGAGCGATCCGGCGACGTGCGGGGTCAGCAGGACGTTCGGCAGATCGTAGAGCGGCGAGTCGGCGGGCAGCGGCTCGGGGTCGGTGACGTCGAGGACGGCGTGCAGCCGGCCGGAGACCAGTTCGGCGGTGAGCGCGGCGGTGTCGACCAGCGAGCCCCGCGAGGTGTTGATCAGCGTGGTCCCGTCCCGCAGCAGCGCCAGGCGCGCGGCGTCGAACAGGTGGCGGGTCTCGGGCAGTTCGGGGGCATGGACGGTGACCACGTCGCCGAGCAGGCACAGTTGGTCCAGCTCCACCGGCTCCGCACCGAGCGCGACCACCTCGCCGGGGTCGAGGTAGGGGTCGTGGACGAGCAGGCGCAGGTCGAAGGGGCGCAGCAGCTCGATGACCCGCCGCCCGATGCGGGAGGCACCGACGACCCCCACGGTACGACGGTAGTTGCCGATGCCGGGGCACACCTCGGAGGGCTCCGGCCGGCGGCGGGCCTCCCGGTAGGCCTGCGCCGAGGCCAGGACGCGCTTGTTGGCGAACAGCACGGCGGCGACGGTGTACTCGGCAACCGGCAGGGCGTTGGCCGCGGCGGCGGTGGAGACCTGGATGCCGCGCCGCCACACGGCGTCGGTGATGTGCTGCTTGACCGATCCGGCGGCGTGGACGACCGCGCGCAGCGCGGGCATGCGGGCCAGCGCCGCCTCGTCCAGCGGCGGGCAGCCCCAGCCGGTGAGCAGCACCTCGGCCTCGGCGAGCGGTTCCGCCACGGCGGGGTCCCCGAAGTCCTCGACGAGCAGGGCGGGGTCGACGCGGGCGACACGGCAGAGCCGTTCGAGCGCCGCGTCGCCGAGGACGGCCTCACGGGTCCCGGCGCTCATGGCCAGGACGGTACGGGGACGGTGGTGCGCGCGGGTCACGTGACGGCTCCCCCTGTGGAGACCTGCGGACAGGTGAGGGCGCCATCATTCGCACGGGACCCGGCGCCGTCAAGGGCGGACCGGGCCTCCCCGGCCCCGGCACGCGCACCGCCGCGGACGCCGCACACGGGGTACCGGACCGGGAGCCGGGCCGGCACCCCCGTCGGGGGTCAGCTGCCCGCGGCGAGCACCGTCTCGTAGCCCGGCAGGACGACATCGCGGATGATCGCGTTCCGCTCGTCGAAGGGGAGGAACGCGCTCTTGAGCGCGTTGACGGTGACCTCGCGCAGGTCCTCCGCCGTCCAGCCCGCCTCGGTGACGAGCAGCTCCATCTCGCGGGTCATGGTGGTCGCCGAGACCAGCCGGTTGTCGGTGTTGAGGGTGACGCGGAAGCCGAGGTCGCGCAGGAGGGTGATGGGGTGCTCGGCGATGGAGGTGGCGGCGCCCGTCTGGAGGTTGGAGGTCGGGCAGACCTCCAGTGCGATGCGGCGGTCGCGTATCCAGCCCGCCAGGCGGCCGAGCTTGCCGTCCACGATGTCCTCGGCGAGGCGGACGCCGTGGCCGATCCGCAGCGCGCCGCAGACCTGCACCGCCTGGTGGATGCTGGGCAGGCCGTGGGCCTCGCCCGCGTGGATGGTGAAGGGCACGTTCTCGCGGCGCAGGTGCTCGAAGGCGGCGAGGTGGTGGGCGGGCGGGAAGCCGTCCTCGGCGCCCGCGATGTCAAAGCCGACGACGCCCGCGTCGCGGTACGCGACGGCGAGGTCGGCCACCTCGCGGCTGCGGTCGGTCATGCGCATCGCGCACAGCAGGGTCCCCACGCGGACCGGCGTGCCCGCGGCGGCGGCCTTCGCCATGCCGGCGGCCAGGCCCTGCTGGACGGTCTCGACGACCTCGGCCAGGGTCAGGCCCCGGTGCACCAGCAGCTCGGGCGCGTAGCGCACCTCGCCGTAGACGACGCCGTCGGCGGCGAGGTCCAGCACGTACTCCTCGGCGACGCGCAGCAGGCCCTCTCGGGTGCCCATCACGGCGATCGTGTGCTCGAAGGTGGCGATGTAGCGGACCAGGTCGCCGGAGTTGGCGGCGTCGTAGTACCAGGCGGCCAGCTCGCCGGGGTCGGTGGCGGGCAGGGTGTGGCCGATCTCCGCGGCCAGTTCGACCAGGGTGGCCGGGCGCAGGCCGCCGTCCAGGTGGTCGTGGAGGACGGCCTTGGGGAGCCGGCGGATCAGGTCGGTGTCGAGGGCGGTCACGCGGTGGGCTCCTGGTCGGTGGGGGCGGTGGCGGCGGGCTGGAGGAGGTCCCAGCGGTTCCCGTAGGGGTCCTGGAAGACGACGACCGAGCCGTACGCCTCGTGGCGGGCCTCCTCCAGGAAGGTCACCCCCGCGGCGCTCATCCGCGCGTGGTCGCCCGCGAAGTCCTCGGTGTGCAGGAAGAAGCCGACCCGTCCGCCGGTCTGGTCGCCGACCCGCGACAGCTCCGCGTCGTTCTTGGCGCGGGCGAGCAGCAGCCCGCTGCCCGCGGCGCCGCCGGGCGGGCGCACGACGACCCACCGGCTGCCGCCGGGGCGCGGCTCGTCCTCGACGAGCTCGAAGCCGAGGGCGCCGGTGTAGAAGGCGATGGCCTCGTCGTAGTCGCGGACGACGAGGGTGACCAGGGCGATACGGGACATGCGCGAACGTTATACGTAACACCACGACCCGGGCAAGGCGCCCCCTCCGGCTGGGAGGGGCGCCTGTCCCTGCCCGGGCGGGGCGGCGGCCGGCCGCCCCGCCCGGGCCCCGGGTGAGCCCGCCTCGGCCTGCCGGACGCGCAGGGCGCGGCGCCGCAGCGCCCGGGCGTGCCGCCGCTCGTCCTCGGCCGACGCCGGCCTGAGCTCCGCCACCGGCCGGGGCCTGCCGTCGGCGCCGGTGGCCACGAAGACCAGGTGCGCCGTGGCGACGTCGGTCACCGGGCCCGGGGTGTCCCAGCGCTCGGCGGTGACGCGGACGCCGACGTCCATCGAGGTGCGGCCCGCGTGCTCCACGACCGCGTGGACGGTGAGCAGGTCACCGGCGTGCGCCGGGTGGAGGTAGGCCATCCCCTCCACGGAGACGGTCACCGCGGGCCCCGAGGCGTGCCGGGCCGCGGCCGCCGCCGCCGCGTCGTCGACGAGCTTCATCACGACCCCGCCGTGGACGGTCCCGTACAGGTTGGTGTCGTGCTCGCTCATGATGTGGGCGAGCGTCACGGCCGAGTCGGCCGGCGTCTTGTACCGCGGGGCCATCCCGCTCACCCCCGCACCCGGCGCGCCGCGGCCACCAGGTTCTCCAGCGCGGCACGGACCTCGCCCGGGGCCCGGGTCTTCAGACCGCAGTCGGGGTTGACCCACAGCCGTTCGGCGGGCAGGGCCCGCAGCGCCCGGTCGATGAGGTCGGAGATCTCCCGTTCCGAGGGGACGCGGGGCGAGTGGATGTCGTACACCCCGGGGCCGGCCTCCCGCCGGTAGCCGGCGGCGGCCAACTCGCCCGCGATCTCCATGTGGGAACGGGCGGCCTCCAGGCTGATGACGTCCGCGTCCAGGGCCTCGATGGCCGGCAGGATCTCCCCGAACTCCGCGTAGCACATGTGGGTGTGGACCTGGGTGTCCGCGCGGACCCCGGACGTGGCGAGGCGGAAGGCCTCGGTGGCCCACTCCAGGTAGCCGGGGCGGGCGGCGGCGCGCAGCGGCAGGCTCTCGCGCAGCGCGGGTTCGTCGACCTGGATGACCGCGGTCCCGGCCGCCTCCAGGTCGGCGACCTCGTCGCGCAGGGCGAGGGCGACCTGGCGGGCGGTGTCGGCGAGCGGCTGGTCGTCGCGGACGAAGAACCAGGCGAGCATCGTGACCGGGCCGGTGAGCATGCCCTTGACGGGCCTGCCGGTGAGCGACTGCGCGTAGGAGGTCCAGCGCAGCGTCATGGGCGCGGGCCGTGACACGTCGCCGACGAGGACCGGCGGCTTGACGTAGCGGCTCCCGTAGGACTGGACCCAGCCGTGCCGGGTGACGAGGAACCCGTCCAGCCGCTCGGCGAAGTACTGCACCATGTCGTTGCGTTCGGGCTCCCCGTGGACGAGGACGTCCAGACCCGCCTTCTCCTGGAACGCGACGACCTCGCGGATCTCGGCGGCGATCCGCTCCTCGTACTGCTGCGCCGTCAGCTTCCCCGCCCGCAGGGCCGCGCGGGCGGCGCGCAGGTCGGCGGTCTGCGGGAACGAGCCGATGGTCGTCGTCGGCAGCGGGGGCAGGCCGAGCCGGTTCCGCTGCGCCGCCGCCCGCTCCCCGTAC
This sequence comes from Streptomyces sp. PA03-1a, assembly GCF_033792805.1. Lineage (NCBI taxonomy): Bacteria > Bacillati > Actinomycetota > Actinomycetes > Kitasatosporales > Streptomycetaceae > Streptomyces > Streptomyces sp. PA03-1a. The sequence continues at coordinate 2,541 of NZ_JARAVO010000339.1, read as the reverse complement.
GGCTGGGGGCGGCGGGCGTCGTCGGGGCCGGCGGCCGCGCAGCGGGCCCGTACGGCGGGGTCGTGGGTGAGGGCGGAGGCGTACGTGAGGCCCGGGCGGCACGGCTCGCGGCCAGTTGCGGGGCGACGGCCTCCCGGCCCTCGGACAGGGCGCGCGCCAGGGTGACGGTCTCGTCGAGCTTCTGCCGGGCGAAGGCGAGCCAGCGCGTGACCTGCAGGTCCAGGGTGCGTTCCCGCGTCAGGTCCAGGGGGACGTGGAGGAGGGAGCAGGAGGGCGCCACGTCGAGGTGGCCGGTCAGGCCCAGCAGGGTGGCCAGGGTGGCGAGCGAGGCCTCCAGGTCGTCGGCCCAGACGTTGCGGCCGTCGACGACCCCGGCGACCAGGCGCTTGCCGGGCAGGCCGCCGAGGGAGGCGAGCGCGTCGAGGTTCGCGGCGGCGGGACCGGTGAAGTCCAGGGCCAGCCCCTCCACGGGGGACTGAGCAAGGACGGGCAGGGCCTCCCCGAGGGCGTCGAAGTAGGTGGCGACCAGCACCTTCGGCCGGTCCGCGGCGAGCGGTGAGTTCGCGGTAGGCGCGGGCGGTGGCGTCGAGCACGGCACGCGGCTGGTCCTGGACCAGTACCGGCTCGTCCAGTTGCACCCATTCCGCGCCCGCGGCCCGCAGGTCCGCCAGGAGGGACGCGTAGACCGGCAGCAGCCGGCCCAGCAGCGCGAGCGGTGTGAAACCGGCGCCGGGCGCGGGCTTGGACAGCAGCAGGAAGCTGACCGGGCCCAGCAGCACCGGACGGGCCGTCAGCCCTTCGCGCCGGGCCTCGGCGTACTGCGCGAGCTGCCCCCGCGGGTCGGGGGCGAAGCCGGTGCCGGGGCCGCTCTCCGGTACCAGGTAGTGGTATTTGGTGTCGAACCACTTGGTCATCTCCAGCGGCGCCAGCTCCGCCGTGCCGCGCGCGGCCGCGAAGTAGGCGTCCAATTCGGTCACCTCGCCCGCGCGGTAGCGCGCGGGAACGGCGCCGACCGCCCAGGCCGTGTCCAGGACGTGGTCGTAGAGCGAGAGGCCGCCGGTCGGGATCTCGGTGATGCCCGCCGCGCGCATCTGGCGCCGGGCGCCCGCCCGGACGGACGCGGCGGTCGCGAGCAGGTCCTCCGCCCCGACGCGGCCCGTCCAGTAGCCCTCGAGGGCCCGCTTGAGCTCCCGGTCGGGGCCCTGGCGCGGGTAGCCGTGGAGGGTTGCACCGATGTGCGTGAGTGCCATGGAACTCTCCCTCGCGAGTTCGCACGGACCCCGGCACGGGACGCCGGCACGGCACACGAAGGCCGCCGCCGACCCGCCCACGAGGTCCCGGTGGAACCGCGCCCCACCGCGGGGCACGGGCAGTGGCAGGTCTCCGGACTCACGGGCACGTCTGCCGGGCAGACACCTACTGGCTGTCGCTTCCCGGGCGCTTGCGCGCCCAGTGCGTATGACGGCGGTCGTTCCCGCTCACCGCTGCGGGGCAGTCCCGGATTCCCACCGGGTTCCCTCTTGCGACGCATCCCGCCTGGCGGACGGGGCGAACCAGCTGCACGCGCCAGCCTACGGGGTGCGCCGCCCGCGGACGGGGAGATCCGCGGACCGGACGTCCCGGTGGGCACGGTGAGCGGCGCCGGGCGCCGCGTGCCGGGGTGGCAGGGCCCTGGATGCGGGTCGGCCCGGGCCGCGACGGAACGGAACCGGCGCACTCGGCCGGTGCCGGTGCGGGCGGCCCCGCGGCGCGGGTGAACCGCGCGGCGGCCTCCTCCAGCCGCGCACGCGGCATGTCACCGGGCACCAGGCGGCCGGCCAGGCCTCCGGCACGACCTTGCGCAGCAGGCAGTGCAAGCGCGGGCCCGCACCGACGGCGACGAGGTCGTCGTCCCGGACGTCCCGGTGGGCGTCGCACACCCCCAACTCGGCCTCCCCCAGGGCCTGGTGGTTCGCGTAAATTGCTTCCATGGGGGCACGGGACGCACAGCACGAACCGATGCGAGGCGGCCGGCGATCGGAAGGGCGGGGCTCGGGCGAGGGCTCCGCGCATCCCCTGGCGCTCCTGCTGGCCGGCGTGGTGTTCCTCGCGGCGGGCGTCTGGCTGCTGACCGCGACGGCCAGGGACACCCTGGACGTGCGCTACGGCGTGCACACGGTGGGGACGGTCCGCGAGGCCCGCGACGCCTCCGGCGACGGCCGGCTGTGGGTGACCTTCACCGTGGCGGGCGCCGAGGTGACCCACCCGCTGCCGCCGGGCACCAACCGCCGCCAGGTGAACCACGGGGACCGGCTCCCCATCGTCTACCGGGCCGACCGTCCCGAGCGGGTCGTCGCCCGCCGTGACGTCGGGCACGGTCCCCTGCTGTTCTGGTCGGGGTTCACCGCGGTGGGACTCGTCCTGGCCGGCTGGTCCGGCCTGGCGCTGCACCGCGCCGGCCGGCGTCGGTCGCGCCCCGCCCCGTGGAAGGCGTGGGTCAGTCGGTGGGGGTGATGTGGCCGTCGCGGAGTTCCAGGACGCGGTCGGCGAGGGCGAGGAGCT
>NZ_JARAVO010000338.1:0-7783 GCF_033792805.1 Streptomyces sp. PA03-1a | reverse complement strand
TATTGTGTGGCGTAGGAGATTGTAATAAGAGACAGGCGCTCGCGGTATACGCCCACATCGTTCGACGCCGGGTCCGCCGCTCGTCTCCCCCAGCCTTCGGCCGGGGGGATCCCCATGGGGGCACCCCCGGCCGAAGGCTGGGGGAGACGAGCGGCGGACCCGGCGTCGAACGATGTGGGCGTATACCGCGAGCGCAGTGGGGGTCCCCCCGGCCGAAGGCTGGGGGAGTGCGCCGGCGCGGCCCCGACTCAGGCACATGGTGCGAGGCCCGCACTGACCGCGCCGGGCAATCGGGCGGGCGGCGGGGAAACCGCCCGCCGCAGGCGCAACGCACCCGCACACAACCACCGGGCAGCCCGGCGCAGCCGCCCGCAGGCGCAAACAACCCGCACACAACAACCGGCCCCAAGGGACACCCCCCGCAGAAGATCTACGCTGCACGCATGAGCGACCCCCACTTCCGCCCCGTCACCCGCCACGACATCCCCGCCGTCGTGGCGATGTTCGCCGACGACGGCCTCGGCCGCGGCCGCGAGACCCCGGACGACCTGGAGCCCTACTACGCGGCGTACGAACGCGTCGTCGCCGACCCCGGCCAGCACGTGGTCGTCGCCGAGCGGGACGGCACGCTCGTCGGGGTGCTGCAGCTGTCGGTGATACCGGGGCTGTCACGGCGCGGCACGACGCGCTCCGTCATCGAGGCGGTCCGCGTGCACCGCGACGCCCGCGGCGGCGGCCTGGGGACGCTGATGATCGAGTGGGCGGTCGAGGAGTCCCGCCGCCTGGGGTGCACGCTGGTGCAGCTGACCTCGGACCGGGCCCGCGCCGACGCGCACCGCTTCTACGAGCGCCTCGGCTTCACCGCCTCGCACGTCGGCTTCAAGCGGCAGCTCTGACCCCTTCGAGCGGCAGCTCCGACCGCTTCAGGCAGTAGCTCCGACCGCCGCGGCGACCAGCGCCCGCATCACCCGCTCGTCCTCGTCCATCTCGGGGTGCCACTGCACCCCCAGCACGAAGCGGTCGCCCGGCAGCTCCACGGCCTCCGGCGTGCCGTCCTCGGCGTGGGCGCCGACCACCAGGCCCCGGCCCAGGGTGTCCACCGCCTGGTGGTGGTACGTGGGCACCGTCATGGCCTCCGGCACCGCCTCCGCGTAGCGCGTGCCGGGGACGGGCTTGACGGTGTGGCCGCCGAACGCGCCCACCCGGGGGCCGCGGTGACCGTCGATGTGCTGCACGAGCGTGCCGCCGAGGGCGACGTTGAGCAGTTGCATGCCCCGGCAGATGCCCAGCAGGGGCACCCCGGCGGCGAGGGCGGCGTGGAGGAGGGCGAGCTCCCAGGCGTCCCGCTCCCGCGCGGGCGGGTCGGTGCGCGGGTCGGGCTCGGCGCCGTACCGCGCGGGCTCGACGTCCGGGCCGCCCGCGATCACCAGCCCGTCCAGCCGGGCCACGGCGTCCGCGGCGTGGGCGGGGTCGTCCGGCGGGAGCAGCGCGGCGAGGCCGCCGGAACGCCGTACGAGCAGCGGGTACCCGGCGGGGAGCAGGGCGGCGGGCAGGTCCCAGCCGCCCCAGCGGGCCGAGTCGACCCAGTAGGTGCTGACACCGATCAGCGGACGGGCCACGGGAGCCTCCCTGCGACGCGCGGATTTCTCCTTGCACCGTACCCAACTGGGCCCCGGGCCCGTACTTTTGGATCACCTGTCGGCCGGTAGGAGAGGTGATCACCCGTGGTGCACCGAACAGCCCCGCTCAGCACCGACGACCTGCGACGACGTGTCGACTCCGGAGAGATCGACACGGTGGTCGTCGCCTTCACCGACATGCAGGGCCGGCTGCAGGGCAAGCGCTTCGCCGCGCGGCACTTCCTCGACGACGTCCTGGAGCACGGCACCGAGGGGTGCAACTACCTGCTCGCCGTCGACGCCGACATGAACACCGTGGACGGCTACGCCCTGTCCTCCTGGGAACGGGGCTACGGCGACTTCGCCATGCACCCCGACCTCGGCACCCTGCGGATCACCCCCTGGGACGCCGCCACCGCGCTCGTCGTCGCCGACCTGCGGCTGCTGGATCACGGCTCCACGCCGGTGGCCCCCTCGCCCCGCCAGATCCTGCGCCGCCAGACCGAGCGGCTCGCCGAGCGCGGCTGGTCGGCGTACGCGGGCACGGAACTGGAGTTCATCGTCTTCAAGGACACCTACGAGCAGGCCTGGACGAACGGCTACCGCGACCTGACCCCCGCCAACCAGTACAACGTCGACTACTCCCTGCTCGGCACCGGCCGCGTGGAGCCGCTGCTGCGGCGCATCCGCAACGAGATGGGCGCCGCCGGGATGCGCGTGGAGTCCGCCAAGGGCGAGTGCAACCTCGGCCAGCACGAGATCGCCTTCCGCTACGACGAGGCCCTGGTCACCTGCGACCAGCACAGCGTCTACAAGACCGGCGCCAAGTCGATCGCCGCGCAGGAGGGGTACTCCCTCACCTTCATGGCGAAGTACAACGAACGCGAGGGCAACTCCTGCCACATCCACCTCTCGCTGCGCGACGAGGACGGGCGGCCGGTCTTCGCGGGCGACGAGCCGGGCGGCATGTCGGAGACGATGCGCCACTTCCTGGCCGGGCAGCTCGCCGCGCTCCGCGACTTCTCCCTGCTGTACGCGCCCAACATCAACTCCTACAAGCGGTTCCGGCCCGGCTCCTTCGCCCCCACCGCCGTCGCCTGGGGCCCCGACAACCGCACCTGCGCCCTGCGCGTGGTCGGGCACTCCCCGTCCGCGCTGCGCCTGGAGAACCGCGTGCCGGGCGGTGACGTCAACCCCTACCTCGCCGTCGCCGGGATGATCGCCGCCGGCCTGCACGGCGTGGAGCAGAAGCTCACCCTCCCCGAGCCCGTCACGGGCAACGCCTACGCCAGCGACGGCGTGGCGCACGTGCCGGCCACGCTGCGCGAGGCCGCCGAACTGTGGGAGTCCAGCCCGATCGCCCGGGCGGCCTTCGGCGACGAGGTCGTCGAGCACTACCTGAACATGGCCCGCGTCGAGCAGGACGCGTACGACACCGCCGTGACCGACTGGGAGCGCTACCGCTCCTTCGAACGCATGTGAGGCAGCGAGTGCCCGAAGCACCCGAACCGCTCGAAGCGCTGGACGTGCTCAACCCGGCCACCGAGGAGGTGATCGCCACTGTCCCCGCGGCCCGCCGGGAGGACGTCGACGCCGCCGTCACCCGCGCGGCCCGCGCCCAGACCGCCTGGGCGGCCCTGGCCCCGGCCGACCGCGCGCGGCTGCTGCGGCGTTTCGCGGCCGTGGTCGACGCGCACGTGGAGGAACTGGCCGCCCTGGAGGTGCGAGAGGCGGGCCACACGGTGGGCAACGCCCGCTGGGAGGCCGGCAACGTCCGCGACCTGCTCGACTACGCGGCGGGCGGCGTCGAGCGGCTCAGCGGCCGGCAGATCCCGGTGCCCGGCGGCATCGACGTCACCTTCCTGGAGCCGCTCGGCGTCGTCGGCGTCATCGCGCCCTGGAACTTCCCCATGCCCATCGCCGCCTGGGGGACCGCCCCGGCGCTCGCGGCGGGCAACGCGGTGATCCTCAAGCCCGCCGAGACCACCCCGCTGACCGCGCTGCGCCTGGCGGACCTGGCACTGGAGGCGGGACTGCCCGAGCACCTCTTCCAGGTGCTGCCCGGCCGGGGCCCGGTCGCGGGGGCGGCCCTCGTCGAGCACCCGGGCGTCGCGAAGATCGTCTTCACCGGGTCGACCCGCGTCGGCAAGCAGATCATGGCCACGTGTGCCGGCACCCTCAAGCGGGTCACCCTGGAGCTCGGCGGCAAGTCGCCGAACATCGTCTTCGCCGACGCGGACCTCGAGAAGGCCGCGGCGACCGCCCCGATGGCCTTCCTCGACAACGCCGGGCAGGACTGCTGCGCCCGCACCCGGATCCTGGTCCAGCGCCAGGTGCACGACCGCTTCATGGAACTGCTGGAGCCCGCCGTCCTGGCCGTGGGGGTCGGCGACCCGGCTGATCCGGCGACCGGCATGGGCCCGCTCATCTCCGCCGTGCAGCGCGACCGCGTCCGCTCGTACGTGTCCCCCGACGCGCCCGTCGCGATCCGCGGCACGGCCCCGGAGGGCAAGGGCTTCTGGTACCCGCCGACCGTGCTGACCCCCGCCCACCCGGCCGGGCGCGTCGCGGTGGAGGAGGTCTTCGGCCCGGTGGCCGTCGTGCTGCCCTTCGAGGACGAGACCGACGCGCTGCGTCTGGCCAACGCCACCCCGTACGGACTGTCGGGCTCGATCTGGACCCGGGACGTCGGCCGCGCCCTGCGGCTGGCCCGGGGCACCGCCGCCGGCAACCTGTCGGTGAACTCCCACAGCTCGGTGCGCTACTGGACACCGTTCGGCGGGTTCAAGCAGTCGGGGCTCGGCCGCGAGCTCGGCCCGGACGCGCTGGCCGCCTTCACCGAGACCAAGAACGTCTTCATCAGCACGGAGGAGTGATCCCGGCAATGACGGAAGCAGAAGCAGTGGTGTGCCGCCGCCTGGTGGGCCGGACGGCGGTGGTCACCGGCGCCGGCAGCGGCATCGGGCTCGCCTCGGCGCGCCGGCTGGCCTCCGAGGGCGCGCACGTGGTGTGCGCCGACATCGACGAGGCCGCGGGCAAGGCGGCCGCCGAGGAGGTCGGCGGGCTGTTCGTCCAGGTCGACGTCACCGACGCCGGGCAGGTGGAGGCGCTGTTCAAGGCGGCGTACGACACCTACGGCTCGGTCGACGTCGCCTTCAACAACGCCGGCATCTCGCCCCCCGACGACGACTCGATCCTGACCACCGGCATCGACGCGTGGCGCCGCGTCCAGGAGGTCAACCTCACGTCGGTGTACCTGTGCTGCAAGGCGGCGCTGCCGTACATGCAGCGCCAGGGCAAGGGCTCGATCATCAACACCGCGAGCTTCGTCGCCGTCATGGGTGCGGCGACCTCGCAGATCTCGTACACCGCCTCCAAGGGCGGCGTGCTGGCGATGTCCCGCGAGCTGGGCGTGCAGTTCGCCCGGGAGGGCATCCGTGTCAACGCGCTGTGCCCGGGACCGGTCAACACCCCACTGCTGCGGGAGCTGTTCGCCAAGGACCCGGAGCGCGCCGCGCGCCGCCTGGTGCACATCCCGGTGGGCCGCTTCGCGGAGGCGGAGGAGATCGCCGCCGCCGTGGCCTTCCTCGCCAGCGACGACGCGTCCTTCATCACCGGAGCGGAGTTCCTGGTGGACGGGGGCATCGCGGGGGCGTACGTGACCCCTCTGTGACCGGGTGACTGACGGGAATCTTAAGGGCCGGGCCTTAGGGTGACGCCGTGACCATGACGACCCCGCCCGGCTGGTACCCAGAGCCCGGGCAGACAGGCAACGGGCCCGCTCTGGAGCGCTGGTGGGACGGGACCGCGTGGACCGAGTACACCCGCACGGCCCCGCCCCCCGCCCAGGCGTTCGGCGCCGGGGCGCCGGGCCATCCGCAGTACCCCGGCTACCCCGGCGCGTTCCCCCGCCCCCCGCAAGCGGCGCGGCGGTCTGATAGCGATCGCCGTCGTTGCCGCGGTCGTGGTGGCCGGCGCGGTGATCGGAGGCGTCGTCGCCCTCGGCAGGAGCGGCGGCGACGGTGCGGACTCCGCCCGGCCCGCCCCCTCGTTCACGGCCCCCGGGCAGGGCCCGGAGGGCGACGACGGCGGTCCGGGCGGTGGGGGTCCGGACGGCGGCGGCCCGCAGGACGTGCCCAAGAGCGAGCCCGGCTTCGCCCTGGACGCCGTCGACGGCGTCAGCCTGCCCGTTCCCGACGGCTGGACCGGCTCCACCAGCCGGTACGGGCTCGCGGAGCTCACCGTGGGCGAGTACGCCTGCCCCGGCGACGCCTCGAACACCTGCCTGCGCGGCGGCGTCTTCTCCATGCCCGCCGCGTCGGTGAAGCTGAAGTCCACCACCGCCGAGGCCGCGGCCAAGGAGGACATCGCCGGCAACGCCGAGGGGGCCTACGGCGGCAAGGTCTACGGCGACATCACCTCGCACACGCAGCTGCTGTCGAAGAAGGTCACGGTCGCCGGCGAGCAGGGCTACCTGGTGCGCTGGAAGGTCGTCACCGAGAGGGGCGACGACGGCTACGTCCAGTCGCTGGTGTTCCCCTCGCCGTCGGACCCCGACAGGCTCGTCCTGGTCCGCTACGGCTTCGACGTCAACCCCAAGGCGCCCGGCCTCGCCGTGATGGACGAGATCACCAAGGGCATCAAGGCTTCGGGCTCCGGCGGCGGCACCGGCGTCTGACCGCCGCCCCCGGGCGCGGGCGCCCCGGTCCGGTCCGTCCGGCCGGGGCGTCCGGGCGTCCGGGTGTCACAGGAACGTCTTGCCCTCGCCGCGGTAGGTCGGCACCGCCCGCACCACCCGGTCGCCCTCGACCAGGTGCAGCGTGTCGAAGCGCTCGCACAGCTCGCCCGCCTTGGCGTGCCGGAACCACACCTTGTCGCCGATGAGCAGGTCGTCGGCGGCCGTCCCGATCAGCGGCGTCTGCACCTCGCCCGGCCCCTCCTGGGGGTCGTAGCGCAGCCCCTGCGGCAGGTGGGGCACCGGCAGCCGGTCCCGGCCCGCCGCGCCCGATGCCGGGTAGCCGCCGCCGAGGACGGTGACGACGCCCACACCCGGGCGGCGCACCACGGGCTGCGCGAACAGCGCCGCCGGACGTCCCCGGAAGGAGGTGTAGTTGTCGAACAGCCGCGGCACGTACAGGCCCGACCCGGCGGCGATCTCCGTCACCGCGTCCTCGGCGGCCGTGCTCTGCACGCTGCCCGTCCCGCCGCCGTTGACGAACTCCAGCCCGGGCGCCACCTCCCGCACCGCCCGGACGACCTCCGCGCGCCGCGCCGCCAGCTCCCGGCGTGCCGTCGCCTGCATCAGCCGCACCGCGCGCGAGCGCAGCGGCCGGCCGCTGACCGAGTCGCCGACGCCGGCCACATGGCCCTCGTACGCCATGATCCCCACCAGCCTGAACCCGGGCCGCCGGGACACCTCGCGGGCCAGCGCGGCCATCTGCTCGGGCTGGTGGAGCGGGGAGCGCAGCGCCCCGATGCGGAGCCGGCCCCCCAGCATCTTCAGCGAGGTGTCCAGCTCCAGGCAGACCCGGACGATCTCGGAGCCGCCCGCGCGCGAGGAGTCGATGAGGTCGAGCTGCGCCGCGTCGTCGACCATGACGGTCACCGCGGCCGCCAGCTTCGGGTCCGCGGCCAGCTCCGCGTAGCCGGAACGATCCGCCGACGGGTACGCCAGCAGGACGTCGTCGAAGCCCGACCGCGCCAGCCACAGCGACTCGGCGAGGGTGAACGACATGATCCCCTCGAAGCCGTCCCGCTCCAGCACCCGCTCCAGGAGCGCGCGGCAGCGGACCGACTTGGACGCCACCCGGATCGGCTTGCCGCCCGCCCTGCGGACCAGGTCGTCCGCGTTGGCGTCGAACGCCTCCAGGTCCACGATCGCCACCGGCGCGTCGAGGTGGGCGGTGGCCCGGTCGTACCGGGCGCGAGCTGCTCCGCGATCAGACATGCGCGAAGCTTGCCAGAATGCCCCTACCGAGCGGTAGGGGCAAGTGATCCGTACTGACGCCTCGTGACGTCGCCGCGCCCAGTAGAGTGACGCCGCAGTCCATCGTGTGAACGGGCCGACCGCCGTGCGGCCGTGAGGGGGCACCGGGTGAGCGCCGGTTTCGACAGCGGGGGAGCGACCCCCCGGCCGAGCTGGTCCCCTCCGCGCCCCATACCGC
>NZ_JARAVO010000337.1:0-7813 GCF_033792805.1 Streptomyces sp. PA03-1a | reverse complement strand
CCACCACCCCGCCCACAAGAAGCAGCGTCCCCCCGGGGTCGCCCACGACGCGCCGCACCGCACGGCCGGCCGCACCCCGGCCGCTCTCCCCGGGCCGCCAGAGCGCAGCCGCGCGAATCCCCGTCACCACGAGGACGACCGCGGCCAGGACACCGGCACACGTGAACGCTCCCCCAGCGGGCATCCCGGAACGGGCCACCGCCAGGTCGAGCCCGAGCAGCGCGAGCCCGCCCCACCACAGCAGCGTGCAGCGCCACCCGGCGCGGGTCGCGGCCGCGGTCTCCGCCATGAAGTCGCGCCACGTGGACCGCTCTCCGTCCAGGTGCCGCCGCAGGTGCCCGCAGGCGGCGGCGAACGCGGCCAGCGCGGTGACCAGCGGCAGCGCGGCGGCCACCAGCCACACCCCGGTCAGCAGGCACTCGGCGAACAGCGCGAACCGCCCCACCGCAGTACGGGCACCGCCGAACGCCATCGGCCTCAGCCCTTCAGTCCGGAGGTGGCCGCTCCCTCGACCAGGTGGCGCTGGAAGGCCAGGAAGAAGAGGAGCACGGGCAGGAGGGCGACCAGCGACATGGCGACCATGCCGCCGTAGTCGGCCACGCTGTCCTGGTCGATGAACATCTTCAGCCCGAGCGAGACCGTGTACTTGTCGGGCTCGTTCAGGTACAGCAGGGGCCCGATGAAGTCGTTCCAGGACCAGATGAACGTGAAGATGGCGCTCGTGATGAGGGCGGGCCGGCACAAAGGGAGCACGATGCTCCAATAGACGCGCAGATGTCCGCAGCCGTCCAGGCGCGCCGCCTCGTCCAATTCCCGCGGGAGATTGCGCATGAATTGCGCCATGAGAAAGACGAAGAACGCGTCCGCGGCGAGGTATTCCCGAGCAGCAACGGAACGTAAGTGTTGATCAGGCCGAGTTTCTGGAAGAGCACGTACTGCGGGATGATGAGCACCTGGAAGGGCAGCAGCAGCGTCGAGATCATGACCGCGAAGAGCAGCTTGCGCCCGGCGAAGCGGATCCTGGCGAAGGCGTAGGCCGCCAGCGAGCAGGAGATGAGCACGCCCACCACCGAACCGACGGCCAGGACGAGCGAGTTGGTGAAGAAGGTGGAGACGGGATGTCGGCGATGCCACGGGTCAGCCGCCGGTAGTTGTCGGCGATGGGGCGGCCGGGCAGCAGTTCCAGGCTGCCGACGATCTCGTCGCCGGGCTTGAGCGAGGCGCCGACCAGCCACACCACCGGGTAGAGGATCACCGCGAGCAGGGTGAGGGCGCCGGCGTGCCAGGCGAGGGTGCGTGCCGTGCGGCGGCGGGCCGTGGCGGCGGGGGTCACGTAGTGGACCCAGCTGCGCTGGGTGCGGAACAGCAGCGCGGTCAGCAGGCCGATGCCCAGCATCAGCATCCAGGCCATGGCGGACGCGTAGCCCATGCGGAGGTTGCGGAAGCCCTGTTCGTACAGGTACCAGGTGTAGACGAGCAGGGAGTCGGCCGGGCCGCCGGCCCCGCCGCCGCTGCCGCCGAGGGCCACCGCCGAGGTGAAGACCTGGAAGGAGTGGATGAGTTCGAGCAGCAGGTTGAAGAAGAGCACCGGCGAGATCAGCGGCAAGGTGATGGAGCGGAACCGCCGCCAGGCCCCGGCCCCGTCGACCTCCGCCGCCTCGTACAGCTCCCGCGGCACCTGTTTCAGCCCCGCCAGGAAGATCACCATCGGGGCGCCGAACTGCCAGACGGTCAGGGTGACGAGGGTGGGCAGCGACCAGTCGGGGTCGCCGACCCAGCCGCCGACGTCCCAGCCGGCGAGGTGCAGCGCACGGTCCACGACGGCGTCGTCCTGGAAGACCGAGCGCCACACGATGCCGATGCTGACGCTCGCCCCGATCAGCGACGGGGCGTAGAAGGCGGAGCGGTAGAAGCCCTGGCCGCGACGGGGCCTGACCAGCAGCAGTGCCACGGCGAGGGCGGCGGCGAGCTTGAGCGGGGTGCCGACCAGTACGTACTCCAGCGTCACCCGCACCGAGTGCCACCAGCGGTCGTCGGCGAACATGTCGCGGAAGTTCCTCAGCCCGGTCCACTTCGGGGAGTCGAAGAGGTTGTAGTCGGTGAAGGCCAGGTAGAGCGAGACGAGCATCGGGCCCAGTGTCAGCAGCAGGACGCCGACGCACCACGGGGTCAGGAACAGGTAGCCGGCCAGGGTCTCCCGGCGTCCCCGCCGCCGGCCTTCCGGGGGCCGGTCCTGCGGGGTGCGGCGCCGCTCGGCGACATCCGGCACGGCGGTCTGGGTGCGCGTCACGGGATGTCCCCTCAGGAGCCGAGCGCGGTCTTCGCCTCGCCGAAGAACTGTGTGACGGCGTCGTCGACCGAGGTCTTGCCCAGCGCGACGTCGCCGTAGATCCGCAGGAAGGCCGCCTCCGCGACGTCTGCGCCCGCCGGGTGCGGGGTGATCGGCTCGATGACCCCGGTCACGGACTTCTCGTACGCGGCGATCTGCGCGTCGACGCCGGTCGGCCGGTACGCGTCGAACTGGGCGTGCGTGGGCAGGACGCCGCGGTTGTAGCCCATGATCTTCCCGACCTCGGGGTCGTGGACCATGAAGTCGATGAACTCCGCGACCTCCTCGGGGTGCTGGGTGCGGGCCGCTCCGCTGAGCATCAGCGAGGAGATGTACTGGCCGGTCCTGGTGCCGTCGGTGGTCGGGACCGGGGCCAGGGCGAGCTTGGTGCCGGTCTCGGCGGCGTAGCGGACGATGAAGTTGTCCCAGGTGAACTCGGCGGCGGAAAGGTCGCCGCTGACCGAGGACTTGGGCTTGATCTGCTCGCTCTTCTTGGCCGGGACCAGGTCGCCCGCCTCGTTGTCGGCGTAGTGGTCGCCCCACCACTGCCTGAGGTCGGCCTCGGTGAACCCGAGCTCGTTGTCGGCGGTGAAGAACGCCGTGCCGTTCTGGCGCAGGTAGAGGTCGTACAGGTACATGACCCCGCCGTTGTCGCTGGCGCCGTAGAGGTCGCCCTCGGCTGCGCTGATCTTGTGGACGGCGGCGTCGAACTCGTCCCACGTCCAGCCGGCGGCGGGGGTGACGCCGACGCGCTCGAAGGCCCCGGGGTTGTAGACCAGGGCGAAGGTGTTGCCGCCGACGGGGACGCCGAGCAGCTTGCCGTCGACCTCGCCGGCCTTCTCCAGGCCGGCCCGGAAGTCGTCCATGCTGAGGTTGCCGGCCTTGACCTGGGTGTTCAGGTCGAGCAGCAAATCCTTCTCGCCGTACTTGCGCAGGAAGGCGACGGAGTTCTGGAAGACGTCGGGGGCGTTGCCGCCGGCGGCCTGGGTGTTGAACTTGCTCCAGAAGTCGGCGTACTCGGCGAAGTCGGTCTTGACCTTGATGTGCGGGTGGTCCTTCTCGAAGAGCGCGATCGTCTTCCGGATCAGCTCGGCGCGGTCCTGGGCGCCCCACCACGAGTAGCGGATGGTCACGGTCCCGCCGTCCGGGTCGCCGCCGCCCCCGCAGCCGGCCGCCAGCAGCGCCAGCGCGGCGACCGCGGCCCCGGCGGCCCTGAGGCCCCACGGCCCGCGCACACTCCGTCGAACGCCCACGACATGCCCCCTTCGGGCAGACGCCGCCCCGCGTCCAGCGGAGGGCCTGAAACGATTAAGGCAAGCGCTTGCCGAGAAACCGTAGGGAGACCCTGCCGAGGCGTCAATGGTTAGGGCGGAGAATGACGGAAAGCGCTTCCCGTGCTCACTGGCACGGCACCACCGCCGGATACGACGACGAGGGCCCGGAAGCCGCTCTCGGCTTCCGGGCCCTCGGTCCGGGTGGGCGATACTGGGATCGAACCAGTGACCCCTTCGGTGTGAACGAAGTGCTCTCCCGCTGAGCTAATCGCCCCGGTGCGGGAACAACATTACCGCATGTCAGCGGGTGCCCCGACCATCGCGGACGGTGCGCCCTCAGTGCAGGTCGGCCTTCCACGGCATCACGAAGCCGAAACGCCAGAGGTAGTACCCCAGGAGGACGCCGATGATCACCAGCCCGATGGCGGTCAGCGTCAGGTTCCGCCGCCGCACCTTCGGGTCGAGCGCCTTCTGTGCCGCCTCGGTCACCTTCCGCTTCGTCCAGCGCAGCACCAGCTGGGCCCAGACGAACTCGGTCGCCCAGACGGCCATGCCGGCGAAGATCACCACCCAGCCGGGTCCCGGCAGCGGGAGCAGGACCACGCCCGTCCCGACGATCGCCAGACCCACCAGGAAGACCCCGACCTGCCAGCTCACGTGCAGCGCGCGGGAGCGCCGGATGAAACGTGGCGCCCTCGACCCCAGCGGGCGCTCGGAGCGCTCGGGCTCCACGTCCCCGCCGTCCCCGTTGTCGACGGTCGCGGGATCCATGGCCACGGCCACCTCCCGCTCGTCACTCTCCGCAGTCATGCTCCCAAACTTACCCGAAGCCACTTCGTCACCGGAATGGCTCGCCGGGGAGGAAAAGAACTCGGCCGGACGAGGTACCGGAACCCTCACAAACCCGTCAGAGGGGTTTACAACGTCCCCGCAGGTGGCATGTCGATTTCGCCGACGTGCGAATCCCCGAGCGCACACTGAGCGAAAGGCCCTGGCGCTTATGAACACCACGGTCAGCTGCGAGCTGCACCTGCGCCTCGTTGTGTCGAGCGAATCGTCACTGCCCGTACCCGCGGGCTTGCGGTACGACACGGCCGATCCCTACGCCGTGCACGCCACCTTCCACACCGGTGCCGAGGAGACAGTCGAATGGGTCTTCGCCCGCGACCTGCTCGCCGAAGGTCTGCACCGGCCCACCGGCACCGGCGACGTCCGGGTCTGGCCGTCCCGCAGTCACGGCCAGGGCGTCGTGTGCATCGCCCTCAGCTCTCCGGAGGGGGAGGCGCTGCTCGAGGCCCCGGCGCGGGCCCTGGAGTCGTTCCTCAAGCGGACCGACGCCGCGGTGCCCCCCGGCACCGAACACCGTCATTTCGACCTGGACACCGAGCTCTCGCACATCCTCGCCGAGAGCTGAGTCCACCGACCGTCCGTCGCCGTACGCATCTCGGGGGTACGGCGCGGACCCGACCTGCCGGAGCCGTCGTCGGGGAGCAGCACGCTCCACGACGACGGCTCTCGCGCTAAAGTCACCGGAACGCCCGACCCACCAGGCCAGGGAGAGAGCGATTCCGTGCTGATCAACCATGACACCAGGTGCGCACTCGACTGCGTGGTGGATCTCATCAACACCACACCGGAGAGTGACGGCCGCGAGGGTCTGGCCGACCTCGCGGCGCTGCGCGCCTTCGTGGAGCGCAACGAGATCAGCGACGTGGGATCGCTCGACGAGGACGACCTCGTCGCGGTGCGCGCCGTACGGCAGCTCTTCGCCCAGGTCTTCTCCGCGCCCGCCACGCCCGAGGCCGCGGCGCTGGTCAACTCGCTCGTCGCCGAGGCCGGCACCACGCCCCGGCTGACCGACCACGACGGCTACGACTGGCACGTCCACTACTTCGCCCCGGGAGCCTCCCTCGCCGACCACCTGGCCGCCGACTGCGGGATGGCCCTGGCCTTCCTCCTCGTCGCCGGGGAGCGGGAACGGCTGCGCCGCTGCGACGCCCCGGACTGCCGGCGCGCCTTCGTCGACCTGTCACGCAACCGCTCACGCCGCTACTGCGACAGCCGCACCTGCGGCAACCGGCTCCACGTCGCCGCCTACCGGGCGCGCCGCCGCGAGGCCGTCGCCGTGCCGGCTCAGAACGGCCAGAGGTCATAGAGCCCGCCGAAGGCGAGCAGACTGCCGATCACGGTCAGGAAGAGCATGAGCGGCGGCTGGGAAAGCGCGAACAGGCAGCCGCGGGGCTCGTCGTCGTCTGCTTGGGCTTCCATGGCCTTACGGTGTGCTCGGAGGGACGCGAACTCGCACAACCGTACGCCCCCGGACACACCAAATCCCGCTCAGGGGGCGGTAGTTGAGGTCCGCCAGGGCGATGATGACGTAACCCCGCCACCCCCTGCCACCAACACGCCGCTCAGATCCCCCTGCGCTTGAGGATCTCCTCGATCTCACCGAATTCGGCCAGGTCGGGATCGGTCTTCGCCGCCTTCGGGACCGGTTTCTTCCCCTGCTCCAGAGCCGGCGCCCCCGCGCCCGACGCGACCTCCCGGCGCGGGCTCGCCTCCGCGACGCCCTTGCGGCGCCCCGATACCCGTGCGACGAAGTACAGCACCACCGACAGGGCGAGCACGCCGAAGCCCGCCCATACCGAGGGCTTGAACACCAGGTCCGCCGCCCAGTCGGCGACGGCCCGGACGACGGTCCCGGCCAGCGACACCAGTCCCGTCATGTACAGGCCGACGGGCAGCAGCGCCACCGCCGCGATCATCGTCGCCCTGCGGAACCTGCGCCGGTAGGCGGTGAGCAGGGCGATCGCCAGGCCCGCCGCGGACAGCGCGACACACACGGTCGAGGTCAGCATGCGGAGCTCCTCCGAAATGGTCTGCTCGCTCCATCGTGCACCCGTCCCCCGCCTGCGGGCCACGGCCCGGCGGCAACCTCAGGGTGATCTCCGGGACGGCTCCTCCCCCGGTGGGAGACTGGCCCCATGAACGAAGCGACTCCCCGCACCGTCGTCCTCGAGTACTGGTGCGAACTCCAGTGCCCCGATTGCGCCACCGCCCTCACCGACCTGCACGCCCTGCGCGAGCGGTACGGCGACGCCCTGGAGATCCAGCTGCGGCACTTCCCCCTGGAGAAGCACAAGCACGCCTACGCCGCCGCCCAGGCCGCGGAGGAGGCCTTCGCACAGGGCCGCGGCTGGGAGTACGCGGAGGCGGTCCTCGCCCGCACGGACGAGCTGGGCGAGCGCGGCGAGGCACTGCTGGTCGAGATCGCGGCGGACCTGGGCCTCGACGCGGAAGAGGTCGACACGGCGCTCGTCGACGGGCGGCACCTCCTCATCGTCGACGCCGACCAGGCCGAAGGCAAGGCCATCGGCGTCACCGGCACCCCCACCTACGTCATCTCCGGCGAACGCCTCGACGGCGGCACGTCCCAGGACGGCCTCCGCACCCGCATCGAGTCCCTCGCGGACGCCGCCCTGGGCCGGTAACCGGCATCCTGGCGTGTGCACGCCGGTGGTGGGGGTGTGCCAACCCTCCGCCGGCCTTCGGCCGGGAGGCCCCTCATGCCTTGCGGAACGACTTCCCACAACCCCCACCTCGTCCGGCCGAAGCTCCTATAGACGTCAAGGGGTCTGGAGGAGGGCTGGGGGTGCTGTGGGTCGTTGGAGGTGTTTGTAGATTTCGCGGGCGATGAAGCGTTTGAGGCAGCGCAGGATGTCCTTTTTGGACATGCCTTCTTTGGTGCGGCGGATGACGTGGGCCTGGGTGCGGGGGTCATGGCGCATGCGGACCAGGGCGATCACGTGGAGTGCGTTGTTGGCCTGACGGTCGCCGCCGCGATTGAGGCGATGGCGGTTGGTGCGGCCGGAACGCACGCCGCCGATCACCGATAGCTGTTCTGCCATCCTGGGAACTGCCTTCCTTCCGTGCCATGCGTGAGGGGGACGGCACGGGCCGGTCAGGCGGCGGGACAAGACTGTGATGGGACCTTTGGCCGGGCTCCTATGAAGTCACCGAAGCCCGACCGGCCCGTGCAGGACGACACCGCCTACGCAGCCGACGATTCGACCGCAGGACAGCCGCAGCGTCAGTCAGTCGCCGGGTCAGACCACCCAGGCGATGCCACCCACATCCTCACAGTCAGTCGCGCACACGACCGGAGGGGGTGTGGCGGGGTGCGCCCATGGGGGTCCCCCCGGTCGAAGGT
>NZ_JARAVO010000336.1:0-7910 GCF_033792805.1 Streptomyces sp. PA03-1a | reverse complement strand
GTCGTCCGCCGCCGCCCACCGGGCGGGGTCCGGGGGAGGTCGCGCGGGCAGTCCGCCGAGAGTCCCTCGTGGGCCATGAGCGCCAGGTCCCGGGCGGACAGCCCGGCCCGGGCGCGCAGCAGCCGCGCCTCGATGCGCCGGCGGAGCGCGTCCTTGCGACGGGCCTCGCGGGCCAGCACCGCCAGCGTCCGGTGGACGGCCTCGGTGTCCGCCGCCAGCCGGCGCTCGGCCAGCATCCGCTCGGCCAGCAGCGCCGCCTGCGCGTGGTCGCCCTGCCGGGCCAGCGTCGCGCCCTCCAGCAGCCGGTCGGGCCGCCCGGACAGCAACAGCCGCGCCGAGGGTCCCAGCCCCCCGTTGCGGTACTCGCTGCGCGCCATCGCCCCGATCCGGTCCCGCAGCACGTCCAGCCGCCGCCGTTCCACCGCCGCTGCCCGGTGCAGCAGGCGCAGGTCGGCCCGCTTGCGGCGGACCGCCCGCTCCGCGTCCTCGTACGCCTGCACCGCACGGGCCGCCTGCGCGTACAGCCGCTCCACCCGGGCCGGGGGGCCCGGGCGCGGCCCGGGGTGCTCGCCGGCCACCGCCGGCGAGGCGGTCAGCAGCAGGCAGAGGGCCACGGCCGCCGTCCTCCATCGCATCGCCCGATCCTTTCGGGCCGGTCACCGCGGGGCCCGGACGACACGCCCCGCCGCCCGGCGGCCACCCGGCGGGGTGACCGCATCCGGGCGTGCGCCCGGCGGGGGACCGCCCGATCATGGGAACGGGCGCACTCGGCGGACAGGAGGGTGACCGGGTGAGCGGTGACGGTGAGCCCGGCGGCTGGTCACCGCCGGACGACGGGGTCCTGCGGCAGGTGCTGGACGGCACCCCCGCGGGCGTGGGCATCTACGACCCGCAACTGCGCTACGTCTACGTCAACCCCGCCCTGGCCCGGATGAACGGCCTGCCCGCCGAGGCGCACCTCGGTCGCCGGATCACCGAGGTGCTGCCGGACCTGGACGACGCGGGCGAGGAGGCGCTGCGCCAGGTCCTGTCCGACGGCAAGTCGCGCGAGGTGCCCTCCAGCGGCCGCACGCACGCCGAGTCCGGGACGGGCCGGCGCTACTGGCAGGGCGCGTACCACCGGCTGGACGCGGCGGACGGCACGGTGCTCGGCCTCGTCGGGATCATGCTGGAGGTCAGCGCGTCGCGCCAGCACCAGCAGGAGCTGGAACGGGCCCGGGAGCGGCTGGCGATCCTGGACCGCGCCGCCACCTTCATCGGCACCACCCTGGAGATGGACGAGACCTGCGCCGAGCTCGCCGGGTTCCTCGTGCCGCTGCTCGCCGACATCGCCACCGTCGAGGTCTTCCCCACCGAGCGCTCCACCCCCTACAACCGCGGTCTGCTGCGGCTGCGCCGGGCGGCGATGGCCGCGCTGCCGAACCTGCGCGAGCAGGTCAAGATCTTCGGCGAGCCCGGGGAGTACGTGGAGTACCCGTCGGGCACGACCATCCCGCGCTGCCTGCAGTCGGGCAGCCCGGTGGTGCAGAGCCTCTTCGAGGACGACGCCCTGGGCCACGGCGGGTCGGCCCGCGAGCGGATGGCCGCCTTCCGCTCGGTGGGCATCCACTCGGCGCTCGTCGTGCCGCTCGCGGCGCGCGGCGAACCCATCGGCACGGTGACCCTGGTCCGCTGCGGCGAGTCCCCGGGGTTCACCGAGCGGGACACCGAGACCGTCCAGGACATCGTCCGGCGGGCCGCGATCTACCTCGACAACGCCCGCCGCTACACCCACGAGCACGGCATCGCCCTCGAGTTGCAGCGTGCCCTGATGTCGGAGCCGGGCTCCCCGCACCCCTCGGTGGAGGCCGCGTTCCGCTACCAGCCGGCCGGCAGCACCGCGCTGGTGGGCGGCGACTGGTACGACGCCGTACGGCTGTCCTACGGGCGCACCCTGCTGGCCATGGGCGACGTCATGGGGCACGGGGTGGAGGCCTCGGTCGACATGAGCCAGTACCGCTCGATGCTGCGCTTCGTGGCCGCGGCCGACCTGCCGCCGCACCGCATCCTGCGCCGGCTGGACACCCTCATCTCGGAGACCGAGTCGGGCCGTCCGGCGAGCTGCCTGCTGGCCCTCGTCGACCCGGTGCGCAACACGTGCACCTTCTCCAGCGCCGGTCACCTGCCGCCCGCCGTCATCCGGCCGGACGGCACGGTCGACATCGTCGACGTGCCGGTCGGGCCGCCGCTGGGCACCGGCCACGGAGGCTACGAGCCCGTCGCGGCCTCCTGCCGGGCCGGCGACGTCCTGCTGCTGTACACGGACGGTCTGGTGGAGCGGCGCGGGGAGGACATCGACGCCTCGCTCGACCGCCTCGCCGGGTTGCGCCTGCACTCCGACGGTGATCTGGGCGGACTCGTCGACCGGGTGCTGTCCCTGCTGGTCGTGGAGCCGGCCGACGACGACATCGCGGTCCTCGCGGCACGGATCATGCGATAGGCGGATCAACCGCTCGGAGTACCACAACAGGCGCACCTCGACTTGCGCCCGCACGATGATCAGACGGGCCGCCGCAGGGGCGGGCCCGGGAACCGGCCCCTCGGGGAGGATCTGCCGTGACCGTCAGTCTGGCGCATCTGCGTCGTTGCTCCGTTGCCGTCGACCTCGGGGCGTCGCGCACCCGTGTCTACCTCAAGCACCAGGGACTCGTCGTGGACGAGCCCAGCGTGGCCGCCGTCAACGCGCACAGCGGTGCCCTCATCGCGGTCGGCTCGCTCGCCGAGAAGATGACAGGGCGCACGCCCGAGCACATCCGCGTGGTCCGCCCCATCCAGGCCGGCATGGTCGTCGACATCGAGATGGCCCAGCGCATGCTCCGTCACCTGCTGGGCGGTCAGCTCCGCAAGGCCTGGCGGCGCAAGCCGATGCTCCGGGCGGCCGTCTGCACCCCCAACGGCAGCGGGCCGCTGGCCCAGCGGGCCGCCGTCGAGACGATGTACGGCCTCGGTTCGCGGCGGGTCGAACTCGTCGACTCCGTCATCGCGGCCGCCATCGGGTGCGGACTGCCGGTCGAGCAGCCCGAGGCGACGATGATCATGCTGGCCGGGGCGAGCACCACGCAGATCGCGGTCATGTCGATGGGCGCGATCGTCGCGGCGGAGACCATCGCGGTGGGCGGCGAGGCGATCGACCACGCCGTCGTCCAGCACCTGCGCAACACCCACGAACTGGTGCTGCCCAGCCAGTCGGTACGGCCCCTGCACGAGATCCTCTCGGCGCCCGGCCCCACCGCGCCCAGCGCCGAGGTCCAGGGGCGCGACGTCGCCAGCGGCATCGCCCGTACGGTCCGCGTCGACACCGAGGCGGTGCGGCAGGCGATCCGGATGCCCATGGCGACGCTGGTCGACGGGATCGGCCAGACGCTCAGGCGGTGCCCGCCGGACCTGGTCGCCGACCTCACCGACCGCGGCATCATGCTCGCGGGCGGCAGCGCGCTGCTTCCCGGCCTGGACATGATGCTCCGTCAGGCCACCGGGATGCCGGTCACGATCGCGGACCGGCCCGACGTCTGCGCGGTGCGCGGGCTGGGCGCGATGATGGAGGGCCACCCCGTCCCGATGCCGCTCGACCCGCTGTCCGTGTAGGCCCCGGGCCGGGTTCAGACGTCCAGGACGAGACGGGAGCCGGCGGCTCCCCGCGAGACGCAGACGAGCATCGCGTCGTCCGTACGGCGGGCGGTCGCACTGCCGCCGTGGCGGACCGCGTCCGCGCCCGCCAGGACCCGGACCCGGCACGTGCCGCAGAAGCCCTGGCGGCAGGAGTACGACGTCGCGGGCCGCGCCCCCGTCAGGACGGAGAGCGCGGTGCGGTCGGCCGGGACGGGGAGCACCTCCCCGTCCCGGCCGAGCTGCATCTCGAAGGCGGTGCCGTCCGTGACCGGCGGCGGCGAGAAGCGCTCCACGTGCAGCACCGGGGCCGGGCGCAACGCCGGGATCAGCGCGGGCGGACCGCAGAAGTAGACCGCCGTACCCGCGTCCGCGCCCGCCAGCAGTTCCGCCCCCGTCGGGGGACCACCGGCCTCCTCGTCGGTGCGGACCCGCACCCGCCACGGCTCGTGCCCCGCGAACTCGGCCAGCTCCGCCAGGAACGGCAGCGTCGCCCGACTGCGCCCCGCGTACACCAGGCGCCAGTCCGCCCCGGCAGCGGCCGCGGCGCGCACCATCGGCAGGATCGGCGTGATCCCGATGCCGCCCGCGAGGAAGAGCAGCGACCCGGAGCCGGTCAGGGCCAGGGGGAAGGCGTTGCGCGGGCCGAGGGTGCGCAGGACCGCGCCCGGGGCGAGGGCGTGCATCTCGCGGGACCCGCCCTCCCCGTCCGGGACTAGCCGCACCGCCACCCGATAGGCGTCCCGTTCGGCCGGGTCGCCGCACAGGCTGTACTGGCGGCGCCGCCCGGACGGCAGGTCGAGGTCGAGGTGGGCACCGGGGTGCCAGGCGGGCAGCGCGGCGGTGCCGCCGTCCGCCCGCACCAGCCGCAGCCCCACGACGCCCTCGGCCGCCGCGGTGACCTCGGCGACGCGCAGGGCCAGCGAGCGGTCCACGGCGGCCGGTTCGCGTACCGGCCGCCGCCCGCTGCCGCGCACCAGCAGCGGGGTGATCCGGGCGAGCAGCGCCAGCAGCGGCTCCGGGCGGGAGCCGCCGGCCCGGCGGGGCGGCGGGGTCGCCCATGCCGGAGGCGGGGGCAGGGTGCTCGGGTCGGGCAGGGACACGTGCGGGGACCCCCTAGTGGAGCGCCGCGCGCGCGGCGGGCGAGGACGCGAGGTAGGCGACGGCCTGCGTGGTGGACCCGTACTGCGACGGGTGGTAGCCGGGCCGCAGGTAGGAGAAGAAGAGCCGGACGACCGCGTGCGGCGGCGGCAGCAGCCCCCGCCGGGCACCGCGGTACCAGTCGCGCCAGCGCGGCTTCCCGGCGCCCACCGGGTCCTCGGCCATGAGGCAGCGCAGCCCGCGCACCCACCAGTAGAGCAGCACGGGGAAGGCGACCAGGTGCGCCCGCACCCGGTGCCGGTAGCGGCCGTCGAGATGGGTGAACAGGTCGTACGCGACGGCGCGGTGCTCGACCTCCTCCGCCCCGTGCCAGCGGTAGAGGTCGAGGACGGCCCCGGCCTTCTCGTGCTTGTCGAGGGCGTCCAGCGCGTGCGCGTTCAGGATCCAGTCGCCGAGGAAGGACGTCACGTGCTCGATGGCGGCGATGATCGCGACCCGCTCGACGAGCCAGCCGTGCGCGGCCCTGCCGGTCAGACCGCGGTCGCCGAGCATCTCCTGGAAGAACCAGCGCAGTTGGGCGACGAACCGCTCGGTGTCCAGACCCGCGTCGTTGAAGTGGCCCAGCAGCGACTGGTGTGCCCGGGAGTGCATGGCCTCCTGGCCGATGAAGCCGATGACGTCCTCGCGCAGCCGGTCGTCCCCGATCATCGGCAAGGTCTGCTGGAAGACGGTGAGGAACCAGTCCTCGCCCTCGGGGAGCAGGATGTTGAGGACGTTGGCGAAGTGGGTGAGGAACGCGTCGTCGTCCAGGTAGCGGACGGGCAGGCCGTCCCAGTCCCAGTGCACGTCGCGGGGCTTGAGGACGAGGTGCTCGGGCTCGGCGGTCATGCCGCGGTCCTCTCCTTCTCCGCACGTTCGACCAGGCGGGCGGCGTGCTCGGCGACGAGGTCCGGGCGGTGGGACGGCAGCCAGTGGCCGCCGTCCACGTGGTGGACCTCGGCCCCGGGCGCCCAGTCGGTGATCTCGGTCTGCCAGGGCGGCAGGACGAACACGTCCTTGGACGGGGCCAGCACGACCGCGGGGAGCGCGGCGTGCCGGACCCGGGGGCGGAACATGCGGGGCAGCACATTGGCGCGGTAGAGCTTGAGCCCGGCACGGTTGCGGGCGGCGAGCCCCGGGCTGTAGCCGGAGGGGCCCTCGCCGGTCTCCAGGCGGCGCAGGGCCGTGACGACTCCGTCCAGGAGGCCGCTGCGGCAGGCGAGTTCGGCGACCCCCACCAGGTGGAAGAAGCCGACGTACTGCGAGGCCAGCGACTGCTTGGCGAGCTTCAGCAGGCGGGCGGGCGTCGGCCGGCGCAGCTGGGCGCGGTACCAGCGGCCGGTGTGGTCCAGGTCGGGGCCGGAGATCGAGGTGATCGAGGCGTAGCGGTGGGCGAGCTCCGGAGTGCTGACGGTGTGCCAGCTCTGCACCGACCCCCAGTCGTGGGTCAACAGGTGGACCGGGGCCCGCGGGCTGGCCGCGTCGGCGACGGCGGTGGTGTCGGCGGCGAGCTGCGGCAACCGGTAGGCGCGGGTGCGGCGTGGGACGTCCGAGGCGCCCGAGCCGCGCACGTCGTACGTCACGACGTGGAAGCCGCGGGCGGCGAGGCGCCCTGCGACGCCGTCCCACACACCGTGGTCGTCGGGGAAGCCGTGCACACACAGCACCGTGGTCCCGGCCGGGTCCCCCTGCTCGTACACCGCCAGCCGCACCCCGTCGGAGGCCGTGACCCAGCGCTGCGCCATGTCCGCCGCCCTTCGTCTTCGCCTTCGCGTCACCGCGTCGTCGGTCGGTCGTCGGTTCGCCGTTCCCGGCGGCCACGATGGCAGCTTGTTGACGCCGTGTCTAGCAGTGGGACGGTATAGCTTTGCCGCCGTGACCGGTGAGAACGCGATACTGCGACGACGGCTCGGCGTCTTCGACGCCACCGTCGTCGGGCTCGGCTCGATGATCGGCGCCGGGGTCTTCGCGGCCTTCGCCCCGGCCGCCCGCGCGGCAGGGTCCGGGCTGCTGCTCGGGCTCGCGGCGGCCGCCGTCGTCGCCTACTGCAACGCCATGTCCTCGGCCCGGCTCGCCGCGCTCCACCCCGCCTCGGGCGGGACCTACGTCTACGGGCGCGAACGGCTCGGGCCGTTCTGGGGCTACCTGGCGGGCTGGTCCTTCGTCGTCGGCAAGACCGCCTCCTGCGGGGCGATGGCGCTGACGATCGGCGCGTACGCCTGGCCGGAGCAGCAACGGGCGGTCGGCGTCGCCGCGGTCGTGGCGCTCACCGCCGTCAACTACGCGGGCGTGCAGAAGGCGGCCTGGCTCACCCGGGGCATCGTCGCGGTCGTCCTCGCGGTGCTCGCGGCCTTCGTGGTCGCCGCGACCACCGGCGGCGACGCGGACGCCGCCCGGCTGGACATCGGGGCCGACGCGACCGCGGGCGGGGTGCTGCAGGCGGCCGGCCTGCTGTTCTTCGCCTTCGCCGGGTACGCCAGGATCGCCACGCTCGGCGAGGAGGTCAAGGACCCGGCGCGCACCATCCCCCGGGCCATCCCGCTCGCCCTCGGCATCACCCTGGCCGTCTACGCCGCCGTCGCCGTTGCCCTCCTCGTGGTGCTGGGCCCGCAGGGGCTCGCCCGTTCCGCGGCGCCCCTGGCCGACGCCGCGGGCGGCCTCGCGCCGCTGATGCGGGTGGGCGCGGCGGTCGCCGCCACCGGATCCCTGCTCGCGCTGATCCTCGGGGTCTCCCGCACCACCCTGGCCATGGCCCGCGACGGGCACCTGCCGCGGACCCTGGCCGCGGTGCACCCCCGGTCCGGGGTGCCGCACCACGCCGAACTCGCCGTCGGCGCGGTCGTCGCCGTGCTCGCCGCCACCGCCGACCTGCGCGGGGCGATCGGCTTCTCCTCCTTCGGCGTCCTCGCCTACTACGCCGTCGCCAACGTCTCCGCCTGGACCCTGGGCCCCGGCGCCCGGCGCGCCGTCCCCGCCCTCGGCCTGCTCGGCTGCCTCGCCCTGGCCTTCGCCCTCCCCTGGACCTCCGTCGCCGCGGGCGCGGCCGTCCTCGCCACCGGGGCGACGGAGGTCCAGGGGAGGGCGAAGGCCAGGGCGAGGCAGCCGAGCAGGCCGAGGGCGGGGAC